>JACQVO010000229.1 GCA_016209725.1 Candidatus Methylomirabilota bacterium
GGTGATCATCTGGACCGGGTTCTGGTCCCGAATCTGGATCCTCTTCGGCGGATCCAACCAGCTCTTCGCGGGCCTGGCCCTGGTCCTGATCACGATCTGGCTGGCCCAGTCTGGGAAGTCGTATCGGTGGGCCATGTGGCCGGCGATCTTCATGTACGTGACGACCGTCGCCGCCCTGGTCGTGACGGCCTGGGTGTCCTTCCAGGCGGCCCTCGCGCCGGACCTCAAGGGCGCCTTCATCTTCGGCAACCTGGTGGCGGCGGCGATCGGGTTCACCCTGGTCATCCTGTCGCTGATCCTGGCCTACGATGCGATCCAGGCCTTTGGCCGGGCGCGCACGCTGCGACCGGCGGCGGCCCGGGCCTAGCTCCAGGTGTCCGCTTTACCGCCACGGGCAGGGTTTCCCCCGCCCGTGGCGGCTTTTGGGAGGGGATCGTGCCCACCGTCAATGTCGAAGTCATCGCCCCCCTGATCTCCGGGGCAACGCATTGCCAGCACTGTGAAAATTTCCTCGACGACGTCGGGATCTCCCAGCGGGTCCAGGAGGAGGAACTCAAGTCCTATCCCGAGGAGATGTGGCAGGATTACGCCCGCCTGTCCCAGATGGTGCGGGACCTCACCGCCCGCTATGGGAATCAACTCCGGATCACGCTCATAGATCCCCACACTCCCATGGGGCTGTGGAAGTCCGTCCGCCACTGGGTCCGGAGCTACCCGACCTTCATCGTGAACGGCCAGGCGAAATACGCGGGCTGGGACCTGGGTTCCCTGGACTGCCTGCTGCGGGCGGGCGGGGCGGCTGTCCCTGCTGCGTCCTGAGGCCCGGCCGGCCCGAGTCCAGCGCCGGGGAGGGTGTCGTGCGACCGCTGATCATCGAGGTTGTCGCGCCGGTCCTGACCGGCTTCTACCACTGACCCCACTGCGAGACGTTCCTGGACGGAGCGGGCGTGGGGCGGCAGGTTCATACGCAGGAGATCAACGAATATCCGGAGGACGTGAAGGAGGAGTACCTGCGCCTGTCGGAGTGGGTGCGAAAGACCCGGGACACGTACGGGCAACGTGTGGTGATTCGCATCGTGGATCCGCAATCTCTGGGAGGCTTCTGGAAGGTTCTGCGCCAGCGCATCCGGCGCTATCCGACCTTCCTGATCGAGGGTGGCGAGCGCATCGTGGGCTGGGACGGGGACCCTGATGGGGTGGTGGCCCGCGCGCTCGCCCGGCAGTCAAGTGCCGTCCCGCATGAAGCGCCCGCCTCGTATGGTGATTCTCAAGCCCCTTCACAATTCCGTTCACCCTGAGCCTGTCGAAGGGTGAGGAATTCAGGCTTCGACAAGCTCAGCCCGAACGGGTCCCCTGTAAAGCCATTTCTGAGTCACCACACTAGCTCCCTCCCGGAGCACATGCATTCCGTGGCTGCCGACCCCGGCGGCCACTTCTGTTTCTGCATCAGAGGGCCCAGGTTGGGCTTTTTGCTTGACATGGTTTTCGGGGCCTCGGTACATTCGCACCTCCAGCAAGGGTTCGGACAATTCGCATAGGGGAGGGGGACATGGGAACGCAAACAGAGAAGGTTGTGCGGGAATACGCTCGCCGCTTTCCGCGGGGCGTGCTGCTCATGGCCGCCCTGGCTTTCGGATTTCAGGCCTGGACCGCCGACACCCCGCAGGCGGCGACTCCCGAAACACCGCAGCCCGGTGGCGAACTCGTTTTCGCCGTGGGCGCGGAACCTCCATCCTTCGACGGGCACCGGGAGACGACATTTGCCATGATTCACCCGGTCGCCCCCCACTACAGCCTCCTGCTGAAGTTCGACGCGGACAACTACCCGAAGATCGTGGGGGACCTGGCGGAGAGCTGGACTGTCTCCCGGGACGGGTTGACCTTCACCTTCAAGATCCGGGACGGTGTAAAATTTCACGACGGAAGCCTGCTGACCGCCAGGGACATCAAGGCGACCTACGACAAGATTGTTGCTCCTCCGGCAGGCGTGGTGAGCGTGCGAAAGGCTTCGTACGCCGCCGTGGACCGCGTCGAGGCTCCGGATGCGCGCACGGTGGTCTTCCGGCTGAAGTGGCCGGAGGCCTCCATGCTGGCCAACCTGGCCTCGCCCTGGAACTTCATCTATAAGGCCGACATCCTGGCCAAGGATCCCCGCTGGTACGAGAAGAATATCCTCGGCACGGGGCCCTTCAAGTTCGTGGAGTACGTTTCCGGATCTCACTGGGTGGGCAAGCGGCACGAGGACTACTTCGTGAAGGGACGGCCCTACCTGGACGGCTACCGGGCCCTCTTCATCAGGGATACCGCGGCGCGGCTGGCCGCCGTGCGGGGAGGGCGCGCCCTGGTGGAATTCCGCGGGGACTCCCCCGCGGCCCGGGACGATCTGGTCAGAGCCCTGGGAGACAAAGTCGTCGTCCAGGAGAGCACCTGGATTTGCGCTCTGACCCTGGTCATCAACGCCGAAAAGAAGCCCTTCGACGATCCTCGCGTTCGCCGCGCCTTGACGGTGGCGGTGGACCGGTGGGAGGCCTCCCGCGTCCTCTCCAAGATCGCCTTTTTGAAGGGGGTGGGCGGCCTCCTCCGGCCCGGCTCGGAGTACGCCATGCCCGAAGCGGAGCTAACCAAGCTGGCTGGGTTCGGCAAGAACATTGAAGCCTCCCGCACCGAGGCCCGGCGCCTCCTGCGCGAGGCAGGGGTTCCGGACGGGTTCAAGTTCACCTTCAAGAACCGCGACGTGGCCATGCCCTATCAACCCATGGGCATCTACCTGATCGACCAGTGGCGGAAGGTTGGGCTGAACGTGACCCAGATCGTCCAGGAGACGGGTCCCTATACCGCCGATCTGCGGGCCGGCAATTACGAGACGAACCAGGACTTCGCCTGCGACTTCATGGACGAGCCGGACCTGCAGCTCTTCAAGTACCTCTCCAGCGACAAGAGCCCGGCCAATTACGGCCGCTACAAGGACCCGACCCTGGACGACCTGTACCTGAAGCAGGCGCGCGCCACCGATCCCGCAGAGCGGAAGAAGCTCGTCTGGGCCTTCGAGCGCCGGGTCCTGGACGAGATGGCTTACCAGTGGCCGACCCTGTGGTGGCAACGGATCATTCCCCAATGGGCGAAGCTCAAGGGCTGGAAGATCACCCCCAGCCACTACCTGAACCAGGACCTGCGGGACGTCTGGCTGGCGAAGGAGTGACGCCGCGAACCGGCGGCGTGAAGGCGGGGAAAACCTGAGCGGGCGGCGCGCTGCCGGCATCCAGCTCGATTCGGAGAGCGGGCAGCGGGCCGCTCTGTTTCCCGAGTCGCCCGCGGGCGCACACCATGCGGCGGTTCATCCTGACGCGGTTCCTGGTGATGATCCCGACCCTGCTGGGGGTGGCGCTCCTGGTCTTCCTCCTCCTGCGGGTGGTGCCCGGCGATATCGTCCAGCTCAAGTACGCGGGCGAGGGGGCCTTCGTCCCCAAGGAGACCCTCGACCTGGAGCGAGCGCGCCTGGGCCTGGACAAGCCCCTGTGGCGGCAGTTCGTGGACTGGATGTGGGGCATGGTCCGGTTCGACTTCGGCCTGTCCATGTGGACGGGGCGTCCCATCCGCACCGAGATTGCCCTCCGCCTGCAGCTCAGCCTTCAGCTTGCCATCATGGCGACGGTCATCGCCAGCCTGCTGGCTATTCCGTTGGGAACGCTCGCCGCGGTGAAGCAGGACACATGGGTAGACCACCTCGTCCGGATCTTCAGCATCGCCGGCCTGGCAACCCCCAGTTTCTGGCTGGGAATCTTGATGATCCTCTCGCTCCTCATCCTGTTCGGCTGGATCCCCCCCATGACCTTTACGCCCGTCTGGGTGGATCCCTGGGCCAACCTGTCTCAGCTCATCTGGCCAGCCCTGGCGGTGGGGTATCGGTACTCGGCCATGGCCACCCGGATGACCCGATCAGCGGTCCTGGAGGTCCTGCGGGAGGACTACGTCCGGACCGCCCGGGCCAAGGGTCTTTGGGAGCCGCTGGTGATCGCCCGCCACGCCCTCCGGAATGCCCTGTTGCCGGTGACCGCCGTGATCGGCCTCGAGTTCGCTTTCCTCATCGGGGGGCTGGTCGTCACGGAGCAGGTCTTCAACCTGAACGGGATCGGGATGCTGTTCGTCGAGGCGATCTCGAGGCGGGACTACACCATGACCCAGGCCCTGGTCCTGCTGGTGGGGGTCACCTTCATCGCGGTGAACTTCGTACTGGATCTGCTCTACGCGATCCTGGACCCGCGGGTCCGGCACCGCTAGACAAGGCGGACAATGGGCGAGCGAGTCTTCGAACTGCCGGAGATCGGGTTCAGCGCGCGCCTCGAGGCCGCGATGCCTCGCGGGGTCTCGGCCCTGCTCTGGTTCCTGCGAAAGAAACCGTTGGGAGCGGCAGGAGCGCTTGTCATCGGTGGCATGCTTTTGATGGCGTTGGCGGCCGGGATGGTGGCGCCCTACGATCCGCTGGAGACCGACTTTGGGGCCATGCTGGGACCGCCCGGCCGCGCGCACTGGCTGGGCACCGACGCCTTCGGCCGGGACGTCCTGAGCCGCATCATGCACGGCGCCCGGACGGCGCTCCTGGTGGGGTTCGCGTCCTCCTTCCTGGGGGCGACCCTGGGCGCCCTTATCGGCGTCGCCTCCGGCTACCTGGGCGGGCGGGTGGACCTCTATACCCAGCGCGGCATGGACATCGTGATCTCGTTCCCCATCATCGTCCTGGCCCTCACCGTGGTCGCCATGCTGGGGAGCGGAACGTTCAATCTCATCCTGGCCATCACGATCCCGTTCATCCCCCGGGTCTCGCAGGTGGTCAGGGCCAGCGCCCTGTCCATCCGGGAGATGCCCTATATCGAGGCCGCCCGCGCCCTCGGCATGGGCAAGGCACGGATCATCCTCCGCCATATGTTCCCCAACGTGATGGCATCCTACCTGGTGATGCTGACCGCCTTCCTCGGGCAGGCCATCCTGCTGGAGGCGTCCCTCAGCTTCCTGGGCCTGGGCACGGCGGAGCCGACGCCGTCCTGGGGCCTCATGCTTCGCGGCGCGGCTGTGGAATTCGCCGAACGGGCGCCCTGGATGGCCATATTCCCCGGCCTGACCATCAGCGCCGCCGTCTTCGCCTTCAATGTGCTCGGCGACGCCCTCCGCGATATCCTGGACCCGAAGCTCCGGATGGCCTGAGGCCCGCCCGCCGCCGTCTGCCCATAGCCCGCAGGGGGACGACCCTTGGGGACCCGGCAACGAGCCACGAGGGAAAGCCGTCCCCCGTCTCCAGCCGCATGCGTGACGATCCGGTCCGGCAGGCCGTGGGAGGGTGAATGACCGGCCCATCATTCACGACGCCGGCCCTCCAAGAAATCCTTTGCCTGCACGCCCGGTCCCCGATTACCCTGGGCGGAGCGAGGACATCCGACATGCCGACCGACGTGCCCGATGATGTGGTTCCTCCGAATGCCCGGAAGACGCTTCCGTTTCCCATCGTCCCCGTCCTGTTCCTCACCGGCATCTTCTACCTGAACTTCACCGCTCGCGTGATCTTCTCGCCGCTGCTCCCCCTCCTCGAACGGGAGTTGGCTCTGACGCACGGCGAGGCGGGGTCCTTGTTCTTGCTGATCCAGCTCGGGTATTGCGCGGGGCTCTTGGGATCCGGGTTCGTGTCCTGGCGACTGAACCACCGGCGGACGATTCTCCTGTCCAGCCTGACGCCTGGAGTGCTCCTGCTGATCCTCTCGCGGTCGACCACGCTCGCCGGGATGCGGGCGGGCCTCCTGCTGTTCGGTGCCGCGGCCGGGCTCTACCTCCCATCGGGGATCGCGACGTTGACGGCGGAGGTGCCCCGGGAGCATTGGGGGAAAGCCTTGGCCATACACGAGCTGGCCCCCAACCTCGGCTACATCAGTGCACCGCTGTTGGCCGAGGCGTTGCTGAGGCTGCTCCCCTGGCGGGGCGTCCTCACCGTGCCGGCCGCCCTCACGATCCTCATGGGGATTTGCTTCCTGGTGCTCGGACGGGGAGTGGGACACAGGTCGGAACTGCCGTCCTTCGCAACGGTAATCCAGATCGTCCGTGATCCCTCGGTATGGGTTCTGGCAAGCCTGTTCAGCGTCGGCGTCGGCTCGACGCTGGGCGTCTATTCGATGATGCCGCTCTTTCTCGTGAACGAGATCCGCATGGAGCGGGAGCTGGCGAACACCATCGTCGGGTTGTCCCGCATCCCCGGGATCGTGGTCATCTTCTTCTCGGGTCTCCTGGTGGATCGGGTGGGCTATCGGATGGCGCTCGCCGTCTTCCTGGCGATCACGGGGACGCTCACCTTGCTCTTGGGGGTGGTCCATGGGCGGGTGGCCACGGCCGTGCTCGTCTTCCTCCAATCCACCTCTGCGGGCTGGTTCTTCCCCGCAGCGTTCTCCATGATCTCCACGATCTTCCCGCCGCGCTTCCGCAACCTGGCCGTCTCGCTGGTGACGGTGGCGGGATCCCTGCTGGGGGCGGGGGTGATCCCGTCCGCCATCGGCTACCTGGCGGAGCTCTCCTCCTTCTCCGCCGGCTTCATTGCCCTGGGTGCATTGACGCTGGCCACGCTTCCCCTGCTCCTGTCCGGACGAGCCTCCACCGGCGTCGGCGACATGTCGAGCCGCGCCGGGAACCGCGAGAGGTGAGTGGCAGGAGATTCTCCCTCACACCGATGAGCCCGAGTAGACCATATGGAAAGACCGGCCTGACCTGTCGCAGGAAAGAAAAGGGTAGAGTAGAGCACTGGCCACCCGCGGGACGGAAATGGGGACGTTGCATTATAGGTATTATCGCCTCTGAACCGGCATGGAATGGAGGACAGGGAGTCCGAGGCGAATTGCATCTGATCCGACTCGCGTCGTCCGTTCTCCCATGCCGAACGGCCTACCCCTCGACGGCCAGGGCACCGCTCGCTATGCGATGGTGAAATCCCGCGCCCTTCGTCCCCTCAGCGGGATCACGAGCCCGCGTCAGGTGCGAGTGAGAAGAGATTCCTCTCAGCCAGCAGCGTCCCGGAATAGGATATATGACCTATAATGCAACGTCCCCTAAACAAGGGGAATGTGGGAGATCAAGAGTTCTCTGAGGGGGACCCGTTGCATTATAGATATTATTGTCAATTCCTGCCGCTCTTCCTCTGGAATCTGCTCCGCCCGCCGCCGAGGTGGCGGGGCGAGGATGCTGCGGAGA
>JACQVO010000041.1 GCA_016209725.1 Candidatus Methylomirabilota bacterium
ACGCCCGGATCCACATCGACCAGACCATCGGGCGGGGGTTACGCCAACCCTAAGGTCGCCGGGCGGGCGTGACCGCCGAAGATCGGCTGAACATCCTGGCCCACGACCGGTTCCAGGAGATCATCGACGAGGCGAACCGGCCGAATTCCCCTATCCGGCTCCAGGCCGTGGCGCTCGATCCCGACCTCCTGGGGCAGAAGACGGTCACAGTCGTCTCGCAATCCCAACTTGCCTCGAAGCTCGGGCTGACGCCGGAGCAGGTCACGAGCAGCACGACCGTGGCCGGCACAGGGGAGGCGCCGGCCTTTACGAGCCCGGACGCCCAGAAGGTCGCCCAGATTGCCTACGCGGCGATCCGGCGCCTGGAAAACCAGCCGAGAACGCTGCCGTCGGTCACCTACCTTCGAAGGCCCGAGATCCAGAGGCTGCCCTCGTCCAGGAGGTTGCCGCCCAGTATCGGCCCGCCCAGCTCGCCCTGGAGGCAATCGTTGAGGCGCCCGACATCGCGAGCGTCGTGGCGAGGACCACCGAGCTGGTCGTGCAGCAGACGATCGGCATTCCGCGCATTCTGGTGGTCCCAACGGGTGAGGTGAAATCGGGCTTCAAGCCCTTCCAGTTGAGGGTGGAAGCCTTGCAGTATCCCCCGGTGTCCGAAGAGCTATGGGTACAGTACCTGCGGACGGGAGGGACAGAGACGGTGGCGCTGGGGCGGGGCGGGATCGAGGAGGCAAGGTTGGAAGACTATATCGTCAGCGGTCTCGTAGACTTTGACGACATCTCCTACGACGACCACGCCGATCTCCTCTACGACCTGGCGGCGCAGACCGTGCGGCATTTGCGGTCCTACCTCTCGGAGGACGAAACGAGCAAGGTGCTCCGCTGCTACCAGCGGGACATCGCGCGGTTCATCCATGCCCAGATGCAGGAGCACTACTGGGAGGAGGCCGTCGGCTACGAGGTGAAGGTCAACAAGGGCTTCACGGAACTGAGGTCCAGCGCCTACAGCGCCGGCGCGGGCGAGACGCCGCTGGATTTCCGCATTTCGCCGGACGACAAGAGCAACATGGCGAAGTACCTGTTCAGCGGCTTCCGGCGATGCCTGTACCCGGTGCAGAAGTTCCAATCCGACCCAGAGCGCAAGCTGGCGGTCATCTTGGATCGGGAGACCTTCAAGTGGTTCAGGCCGGCCAAGGGCCAGTTCCAGATCTTCTACCGCGATGGGGCGGACCCCCAAGAGTATCAACCTGACTTCGTCGCCGAGACGGCCGACATCATATACATGCTGGCATCCAAGAGACGCGCCGACCTGGAAACAGAGCAGGTGAAAACCAAAAAGGACGTCGCCGTCCAGTGGTGCCGTCACGCCTCTCAGCACGCCTCCAGTTATGACGGCAAACCCTGGCGCTACGTCCTCATTCCCCACGACGTCATCGCCGAGAACATGACGCTGGAGGTACTGGCGGGGCAGTTCGGGGTGGAGTAGGAGACCGCTTGGAGAAGGGGACCGAGCCACTTTATGTAGTCTTACGTAATTGGGGTCAGGCCTTGATTATTTGCTATTCGCAAACGGGACCCGGCCGCTTCTTCGGTGTCAAGGTAAATCCTTCCTCTCGACGGCTGCGCGTCGTGCATTGGGTTGTAGTAGCCCGCTCCCCGTGGAGCCTCTCCCGGTTGTGCTTCCCCGCCCCATCGTAGTGGTGCGATGCGGCGGCGGCGCTGCCGGACGCGCGCAGCCGGCCTAGCCCGAGCTGAGGAAGCGGGAGAGGCGCGCCTGTGTCCCCACGAGGTCCCCCACGGGGGCCTCCACGTTGGAAGCGCGCTCCCTCTCCCCGGGGAGCGGCCGATGGTCTTCGACCAACTCATCAGCTCGAACGCGCCACACATCCTCGCGCCTCGCCCGTTGCCCGCGCGAGGGAGCTCGCTCTCTCCCGGAAGAGAGTGAATCCCACCCATGCGCTGGGGGGATTGCTCGGACGACTTCGCCTCCTTCGCCCTAGCCAATGCCCGCGCGCTCCTGTATGCTATCATCGCCAAAGCTCAGGGCCCCATGGGTGCCCTGCTCCTGGCGGTGCCTGCGGATTCCGACTGGTTCTGGATGCTGGCTGGAGTTGCTCTCTGCCCATACCCAATTCTGCAGGCAGTGCCTGCAGAATCTGGAACTGGGCGAAGAACCGCTTCATATCCCATAGATTCCGGGCTGAGAAGCCCTGGCCATACTCGCTGTGGTGGATACGTAGCACGGTTATCGCGGTTTTTGGTCGGCTCCAACTGGCTGTACGAAGGGGACCCGGCATTATCAGTCAAATTGTTGCTGTCCCCTGACCGCGCGCTGGCCAGCGCGTAAGCTCGCCGCTTCTGGCTCCCCCCACCGCTCCGCCAAGCCGGCGCAGACGAGAGTCCGGCGGCGTTTCGAGCAGACGGGCTTCTCTGTCTAGGGTAAGCTGCCATCGGGAAACCTGCCGAGCCGGAGAACAACCAGAGCGCCAGATTCTGTGGTCATGAACACGAACAACAGATCAGGTGATAAGAAAATCCTCTTGACATGAGTTAACTGGGATGTTAACCGTAGGCCACAAGGCTAAGCCTGCGTGAAGCCTCAAAAGACTCCTCTCACCAAAGTGATACATGCAGTGCCTGGTGCCAAGATCCGAGTCGAGGCAGTTGTGCTCGATGATGGTTCGTGTCCCGCCGAAGAGTTCCTTAATCACCTGGGCGAACTAGGTACCGCGAAAATGAAGGGCCTTTTCGATTTGTTTGTGCGGACCTACCCTCGCCATCTGAGCGACCAGAAGTTTAAGAGGATCGAGGGTACTGATCTCTTTGAATTCAAGTCCTTCCAGATACGCATGCCCTGTTTTTTCTCCCAAGACGGTCGAGTACTCCTGGCACACGGGTTGATCAAGAAGACGGACAAGTTGCAGGTGAGTGATGTCAGGAAGGCTCGGGAGATCAAAGCGTCCTTTGAGAGGAGAGTGAGGCCAGATGGCTAAGAGCTGGTTCGAGAGCAGGCATTCGACCCGGCGCCAGCAGCTCCTTTTTGAACAGGAACGAGCAGCGCTGTTGGCGACGGAGGAGATTCTCAAGCTCATGGAGCGCGAGGGTATCAGCAAGGCTGATCTCGCGAAGGCGCTCGGAAAATCGAAGGCGTACATCACCCAGGCTTTGTCGGGCGGGCGAAACATGACCCTCCGCACGCTTGCATCGTTTGCCTGGGCCTGCGGCTATTCCATTCGCGGACTTGACTTGACGCGGATCGAGCTGCCGGAAGTGACGATGGCGCTTGAGGAACGTTCGCCACGACTGTTGTGGGCCCGTCTCGAGAATCCGCGCAGGGAGATCCGCCTGGAAGCCCCGGCGCAGGACCTGCAACTGGCGGCGTAGCAATGAGGAAACCCCGGAAAGACTTGTCCCAGCTTAAATTGGTAGGCCAGATCACACCACATGTCGAGATTGTGGATGTGCGCCTCATCCGCATGTCCGGTCGCGTCTACCCTGATGGCGATGCAGAGATCGGCCCTAAGGTCCGCCTGCGTTTCAGCCAAAACTCCCGCTGTAGCCAAGTCGGGACTGAATTGTCCGTAGCGGTCCAGTTTACCATGAGGGGCGTTCAAGAGCAGGATGTTGCCAAGAAGGTAGTGGAGCTGTCGGCTGTGTTCGGATTGTCTTACCGCCTAAGCCAGGAGATACAGCTTACGCCAGAACAGCTCAGCGCATTTTCTAAAGTGAATGCAATCTACAATGCTTGGCCGTATTGGCGTGAACTCGTGCAGACCACGATCGCGCGCATGGGATTGCCGCGCCTGATTGTCCCGGTCTTTCGAGTTGCCCGCCCCAGAATCGAAAAGGTAAAGTCGGGGGACAGAACCGATACCGCTGATCGTCCGGAACGTGTCAACAAGAATGAACCTGCCAAGAAGACTTCCTAGACGTAGACATAGGGATTCCTCTCCGCAGGGCGGTTGGGGGTGACCCGACCTCTTATCTTTCTTCGAGCCAAGATTCTTCCCTCTACGTCTGTGCGTCGTACGCTTGTTTGCTTGCCCGGTTCTCCTCGGAGCCTCTCATGGCTTCCTGCCCTGCACCCGGGTAGTGGCTCATGGCAAATGCGGATCTTCGAACTCGGACTCGCGAATGCCGGGGTTCGGCTCTTTGAGGCGGTGTAACCGGCTGACGCCTGCAAGCGGTGCCCATTCGGGGTGAAGAACTTACACGGATGCGACCGAGGGCGCCTGTACGGCAGGCAGGTACACCCGCGGCACGCGCGGGCCGATGCGGCTGAGGATCTCGTAGCTGATGGTCCCCTGGGCCTCCGCGACCTCGTCGGCGGTGATCTCTTCCTCGCCCTGCCGGCCGATCAGGACCGCCTCGTCCCCCACCCGGATGTTTGAAAGGCCGCTCACATCCACCATGGTCATGTCCATGCACACCCGCCCGATGATGGGGACCCGGTGCCCTCGGACCAGTACCTGGCCGCGGTTGGACAGCAGGCGCCCGCAGCCGTCGACGTACCCCACGGGCAGCGTGGCCACGCGGACATCCCGGGAGGCGACGAAGGTGCGGCCGTAGCTCACGTTGTCGCCGCGGGCCACATCCTTGGCGCGGGACTTCAAGGCACCGAATAAGCAGGGAACCATCCCTTGACACAGAAGACAAGCACGGCCATACTTTACCCATGACCTCCGACACAGTTACCCTCGTCTTGTCTGGTGATGTGCCGCTTGATTCGTTCGCCCACGCTATCGCTCGATTCCATTCCCTGATTCGTGGGCTTTCCGCCGACGCTGGAAGCCCAGAACTGGAATGGATGATCGATGACCTGGAGCGGAGCAGCACTATTGCCACTGCCCGAGGGATTGGTGCGCCGGACCGCGTGGCGGCGGTAGTCCGAGCGTACGAAGTGGTGGGTGAGGATCTGGCCGTTGGCAACGAAATGGACCGATACTCGCGACGTGTGAGGCGCGCGGCGCTTGGGTTGCGTGCCCTTGTCGGCGGAAAGATCGAGGCGGTCCGGTTTGAGACCGCGGCGCGTGAGGCAATCATTCGACAAGCTGGGGATTTGGGTAGTCAGGGCCCCCTCCCCGGTGTGCCGGGGGACCGGCTTCCGCCAGTGTCTCGATCCGCTTATGGGGCAGTAGAAGGGCGAGTGCAGACGCTGTCGAATCGGGGTGGTCTCCGATTCACGCTGTTCGACTTGTTGCACGATCGCGCGGTCTCGTGCTACTTGAAAGAGGGGTACGAGGACATCATGCGCAATGCCTGGGGCAGAGTGGCTGCCGTCGCCGGTTGGATTTCCCGCGATCCGGCGACGGGACGCCCGACGACGGTTCGACACGTCACGACGGTGCACATCCGCCCGGAATCCTCCGCCACCTACCGCGATGCCCGCGGCGCTCTGCCGAGTGTCACCGGAGAGTTGCCGGAGCACGTGATCCGCCGTCTCCGCGATGCCTGATGACCTGCAGGTCATCTACTGGGACGCAAATCTCTTCCTATCCTACCTGAACGCAATCCCCGATCGCCTGCCGGACTTGGACGCACTCCTCGATCAGGGCGGGCAGGAGTTTCAGATTATCACCTCGACCGTGAGCATCGTGGAGGTGGCTTTCGCTGCAACGGAGCAAGCCGCAGGAGCGTTAGATCCCGCCATTGAGCAACGCATTGCTGCGCTGTGGGCGCCGGAGTCTCCCATCAAGCTTGTGGAGTTCTCTGGGCTGGTCGCGGAGATGGCGCGTGATTTGGTCCGCGAGGCTATTGGCCGCGGCCAGCGCATGAAGCCGATGGATGCGATCCATCTGGCGACTGCCAAGACCGCTGCCGCCTCGGCTTTTCACACCTACGATGAGCACCTCTATCAATACGCCGAGTTGGTTGGATTTCCGATCGCCCCGCCCCAGGCCGCCGCACCCAAGCTGTTGTAGCGAATCGGACCGCCGTCTTCGCCCTCCAGGTGGATTTCGTCCTGAGGCGCCGCAGACATCGGCCTCTGGCCATTGAGAGCAAGTCATTGGGGTCGGGCTTGGACTGCAATTTCCCGGCTGGCCCAGCGGTGGCGGGCGCTCGTCTCACCCGCCTCGGCTCGCCGGAGGGTCCTCGGAGGTGAAGGCAGGCAGGTACACCCGCGGGACGCGCGGGCCGATGCGGCAGAGGACCTCGTAGCTGATGGTCCCCTGGGCCTCCGCGACCTCGTCGGCGGTGATCTCTTCTTTTCCCTGGCGCCCGATCAGGACCGCCTCGTCCCCCACCCGGACGCCCGGAAGCCCGCTCACATCCACCACGGTCATGTCCATGCACACGCGCCCGATGATGGGGACCCTGTGCCCTCGGACCAGCACCTGGCCTCGGTTGGACAGGAGGCGCCCGCAGCCGTCGGCGTACCCCACGGGCAGCGTGGCCACGCGGACATCCCGGGAGGCGACGAAGGTGCGGCCGTAGCTCACGCTGTCGCCGCGGGCCACATCCTTAATTTGGCTGATCGCCGTTCGGAGGCGGAGCGCGGGGCGGAGCAGGGGCTCGGGCCCGCGCTGCGGGCCGCGTGGATGGCATCCGTAGAGCATGATCCCCGGCCGGACCAGATCCAGCCGGGCCTCGGGAATAAAGAGCAATCCGGCGCTGTTGGCGGCGTGCCTGAGGGGCATCCTGCCCTGCAGGACGGCCGCAAGATCCCG
>JACQVO010000042.1 GCA_016209725.1 Candidatus Methylomirabilota bacterium
CCCATGGCCACGGGTGCCGCGGCGCCGATGTTGGTCCCGGGCGCCATGGCGGCGATGTGGGCCGCCACGGTGATGAACGCCCCGGCCGAGGCCGCCCGCGCCCCGCTGGGGGCCACATACACCACGATGGGACGCTCCGCTGCCAGCATCTCCTTGATGATGACGCGCATGGAGGTGTCCAGGCCCCCGGGCGTGTCCAACTCGATGACCAGGGCAGCCACCTTGTCCTTTTCCGCCTGCTTGATGGCGGTGACGATGTAGTCGGCCGAGCTGGGGGAGATCACGCTCTCCACCCGGATGACGTTGACCTGGCGGGCGAACGCCATTCCTGGCCGGAGGACAAGACACACGAGGAGTGCCGCCAGGAAGACTCTGGCCAGGACGGAAACGCCGGAAATCTCAGCAGAGCGCATGGAGAGCCCGGGGCCAAGCCGGCCCCCTGTCCTTGAGGAGATTATAGCACAGCCAGGTGCCGCAAGATAGCGGGAGCGATGTCGGCGATGGTCTCGATCCCGGCGGCCGCCCGGGCGGCACCGGTCCCCCAGAGAAGGGTGGGGACCGGGTTCCGGGTGTGCCGGTTGGTGGAGAGATCCTCCAGGTTGCCGTGGTCGCTGGCCAGGACGACAAGGTCGGCCGAGAGGTCCATCCCCGAGAGCACCGCGTCCAGAAAGGCCTCCAGGTCCTCCAGGATCTCCACGGCGCGCGCCATGTCCTTGGCGTGACCGGCCCGGTCCGTCAGGAAGTGCTCGTACATGGTGAAGGCGTGGGCTCGGGCCAGACGGGCCAGCCGCTCCCCCGCTTCCCGGGGCGTGATGGGCGGCAGGAAGTACCCCCGCTCGGGCAACAGCCGGTTGGTGAAATCGTGGAAGAGCGCCTCCCCCCGCGCCAGGTCGTCCAGCGTCCGGAACCGGAGACCCGCCCTCGACGTGGCCACCGTGCTGACCGAGAGGAATCGGGGAAGCTTCGCCAGGAACGCCGGCGTGTAGGCATTCGCAAAAGTGGCGTCGCCCCCGGCGGCCTTCACTCGACTGAAGAGAGAGCGGCCATCCAAGAGCGCCGCCAGCGACTTCGTGCAGTAGCCGTTGATGTGGCGGCCCGCCGCCGCGGGCGCGTTCACCCCTGCCAGCAGCGAGGTCTGCCCCGTGGCGCTCTGGGGCAGACCCGGCACACCCAGGCAAGCGTCCGTCGGGATCAGGACCGCGGCGGGATCCGGCGCCGGGCGATCCCGAAGGAGTCGCAGGCGGCCCAGGCGGGCGCGGGCCACCGGGTTAGTCCCCGGGTCGCCGGCACCCAGCCCCAGCCCGTCCACGAAGAGCAGGAGGACCCCCATACGCTCACCCTATTTCAGCCGGCTCCTCCCCTCTCCACTCCTCTCCCCGCGCACCCAGAGGGTACCCGGGAGAGGACGAAGGTGAGGGGGAAGCAAAGAACCGACGAAGATCCTCGCGCGTACTGGTCACCGGACAGGGCGGCAGGCTCTCCAGGAACGCTCTCCCGTAGCCGCGCAAGAGGAGGCGGGTGTCCAGGATGCACAGGGCCCCGCGATCCTGTTCGCTCCGGATCAGGCGCCCCAGGCCCTGCCGCAGGCTGATAATCGCAGAGGGGACCTGGTACTCCCGGAACGGATCCCCACCCTGTTGCTGGATGTACTCCAGGCGCGCCTCCAGGACCGGATCCCCTGGGAAGCCGAAAGGGAGCTTATGAACGATGACACAGCTCAAGGTCTCGCCGGCGACATCCACCCCCTGCCAGAAGCTCCGGGTGGCCAGGAGGACCGATGCCACCTCCTGCCGAAACCGCTCCAGCAGTTCCGTTCGGGGCGCCTGGCCCTGCACCATGAGGGGGAAAGGAATCTGGCCGTGCAGGAGTCGATGGGTGGTCTCCATGGCGTCCAGACTGGTGAAGAGGACCAGGGCCCGGCCCCGGGTGATCTCCAGGATGCTGCGGATCTCGCCGGCCGCGGCCTCGACAAATCCAGGGTGCCGCGGGTCGGGCAGGTGACGCGGGATGTACAGCAGAGCCTGGCGCGCGTAATCAAAGGGCGAGGCGGTCTGGAACTCGCCTGCCTCCAGGATGCCGAGCCGCCCGCGGAGGAAATCGAATCGGCCGGCGGCCGAGAGGGTGGCCGAGGTGAGGATGACGGCCTCCGCCGACTCGAGGATTGTCCGGCGGAAGTCCGCCGAGACATCCAGGGGCGTGGTCCGGAGGAAGGCGCCACGGCCACGCCGTTCCGACCAGCGAACCATTGGCGCCTCGCCGCCTTCCTCCGAAAGCGCGCCGGACCACTCGAGGAACGTCCCCAGGATCCCGGCCTGCTCCCGCGCCCGCCGCCCGCAGGCCAGGAGGCCCTCCGGCTTCCCCGGGGCCGCCAGGACGAGATCGTGCAGCAGGATCAGACCCTGACTCAGCTCTCGACCCATCTCCCGGCAGCTCCCGTCCAGGGCCTCCGGACGGAGGCGGCGCGTCCCCTGGGGCAGGTCCAGGCTATGGAAGAAGCGGGCAGAGGCTTCCGCCAGATGCGTGAGATGGCTTGGGATGCTCCGATCGCCGGCCGAAGAGGTCGTCCACTCGCGGTGCGCATCGCGGATCAGGCGCTCGATCCGAAGGTTGCTGATCTCGACGCCGAAGAAGTCGGTGGCAACCTCCTCCAGCAGGTGCGCCTCGTCCAGGACCAGCACGTCATAGGATGGGATCACCTGGAACTGACTGCTGTCTCGCAAGGCGGCATCGGCCAGGAGAAGATGGTGATTCACGACGACCAGATCGGCCGCGCCGGCCTCTTGCCGCATCCGGGTGAGAAAGCAGCCGTCGTAATCCTCGCAGGCGGTGCCCAGGCAGGTCTCGGACCAGGCGGCGATGTCATCCCAGAGGGGATCAGGCTCCGGGAGGAAGGTGAGCTCCCCCCGGTCGCCCCGCCTCGATTCGGCGGACCAGGCCTGGATCTTGATCAGGGTCTGGCGCTCCGGCCGGGTGTGGGTCTCCGTGAGCGCCCGGCGCAAGTTCCGGCGGCAGAGGTAATTCGCTCGGCCCTTCATGAGGCTGGCGACGAACGTCCGGGGAAGCGCCGACGCGAGGAGGGGAATGTCCTTGAAGAACAGTTGATCCTGAAGGGTCTTGGTCCCCGTGGCGATGACAGTCTTGCGTCCGCTCAGGAGAGCCGGGATCAGATAGGCGAGGGTCTTGCCCGTTCCGGTGCCGGCCTCGGCCAAGAGCGTCTCGCCGGCCGCGATCGCCTCTTCCACCGCCTGGGCCATGTGGAACTGGGCCGGTCGGAACTCAAAATCGGGAAGGACGCTGCAGAGCAGTCCCTGCGGCCCCAGAAGGGCCGCCAGCCCCCTCTCACCCCCTGTCTCAACCCGATGAGGGTTGCGCCTCATTGTCCCGATCCACGGTCCGCGTCACCGGCCCTTTTCCTTGGCCTCCGCCCACAGGGCATCCATCTCCTCCAGGGTGGCCTGGCGCAGTGAGCGGCCCCGTCGGGCCAGCTCCTCCTCGATATAACGGAAGCGAGCGATGAATCGGGCAATGGTCTTGCGAAGCGCCTCTTCCGGGTTCACCGCCAGGAACCGGCTGAGATTCACCAGGGCGAAGAGGAGATCCCCCAGCTCCGCCTCGACCCGATCCGCCTCCTGGCCCTCCATGGCCGCGCGCAGCTCAGCGAGTTCCTCCTCCACCTTGCGGAAGACTGCCTGCGCCTCTTTCCAGTCGAAACCGACACGCGACGCCTTCTCCTGCAGGCGGTGGGCGCGGAGCAGGGCCGGCATCTCGCGCGGGACCCCGTCCAGGAGGAACGCCTGGCCTTTCTCTCGGCGGCGTTCGGTCTGCTTGATCTGTTCCCAGTTGAACAGGACCTCCTGGGCTGTCTCCGCCTTCCGGTCGCCGAAGACGTGGGGATGGCGCCGGACCAGCTTGTCGTTGATGGCCGCCAGCACGTCGCCGATGGCGAAGGCGCCGGTCTCCTCGGCCATCCGGGCGTGGAAGACGACCTGGAGCATGAGGTCGCCCAGTTCCTCCTTGAGCTTCTCCGGGTCCTGCTCGTCAATGGCCTCCAGGACCTCGTAGGTTTCCTCGATGAGATACGGCTTGATGGTCTCCGGGGTCTGCTCGCGGTCCCATGGGCAGCCCCCCTCTCCCCGGAGCCGCGCCATGATCTCCACCAGTTCCACGAACGATGCACCGGGCATATCGGTCCCCGTGATCACTCTCCTGCCGAGGGGTTGAACCGAGACCCTTACGATATGGGGAAAAGCCGGGCCGGGCAAGCGGAATTGTCATCTGCCCCTTCTGGCAGGTCTTCTCGGGGTCACGGATTCGCGTTATGCCCGGCATCGAGGACAGGGGATCAAAACAGATCCAGCCGTGCATCCATCAGGATTCGAGTTGTCGCGTCCTTGACGGTCAGTGTTGCACCTGCAATTCAGCCTTTTGGGGGTGTTCAGGCTCTAATGGGTGCTGGCACGCTCCCTGCTCTCCACCTCAGCGGGTGGTTGGAGGTGGAGGATGGCCTACAGGGATCGGCGTCTGCTGGGGAGCCTGCTCGCGACAGGAGGATGGCGCCCCCGATGGATTCCCCGGCGACCAGGATCGGAGGAACAGGCCCCCCGCACCCATCTCCGGCGAGGAAGGGGTTCCATGCAGGAGCGGACGAGCTACCTGTTCGCCTTCGCCAAGGCCGTCACAGCCCGGGAAACGGAGCAGTTCGCGGAATTGATCAAGGCGGCCTATCAGAGCGGAGCCACACGCGAGGACCTCCTTACCGCGGTGGAAATAGGCCGGATGTTCGGCGAACTCTCCGGACCCGTGCTGGCAGAGGCCTATGCCACCATTCACGCCTGGCAATGGATCGCGATCCGCCGCCTCGTCGGCACGGGAGAATTGAAGGAAGGTCCAAGCGGAGGGGACCATGAATAGCGTGTACGGGAACGTGATGGCCTTCATCCTGCTGTTTCCATGGACGCTCCTGGCGGTGACAATTGTTGGCCAGGTCCGCGCCCGGTGGATTCGCCGGGAAGGATCCGCCGGGTTCTCTGGGGGCCGGGGGTGCACGCGCCATACCGCCGCGTCTCCGCCGGGGCGGGAAGGTGGACGTCATCCGGGCAGAGGGCTTCCCACCGGTCGCGGCGCGCTGTTGTGGGGCGAATGCACCCTCCGCCGCGTTCCCCGCTGTCAATCAGGCGCCTCACATCCGGGGAAAGTACTGGGTGGTGATTCTGCTTGACAACGAGGGGGAATCCCCATAC
>JACQVO010000231.1 GCA_016209725.1 Candidatus Methylomirabilota bacterium
CCGGAAGATCTTGCCCCAGAGGCTGGGCCCGGTGGTTGGCACCTGGTGGAGCTTTGCGATCTTTGCGCGCTTGGCGGTGAAATGTTTGGGTTCAAGATGATGCGGTTGTTACCCGGCGGCCTCGTCCGGCGCCTGGAGCGATGGGCGCCCCTGCTGCTCTTGGGGGGGACGGCGGCGTTTTACCTCGCGCGGCTGGGTGCCGCCGGGCTCTACGACCCCAACGAGGGGATGTACGCCGAGATCCCCCGCGAGATGATCCTCCTCCGCGACTGGCTGACCCCGCACTTCAACTTCATCCGATACTTCGAAAAGCCCCCCCTCCTCTACTGGCTCACCGCCATCGCCTACCAGCTCCTCGGGATCTCCGAGTTCTCCGCCCGCCTCATCACGGCCCTGGCCGCCATCAGCGGCGTCGGCGTGGTCTACGGGATCGGCCGGGACCTGTGGGGCAGGCGCGCCGGATTGGTGAGCGGGTTGATCCTGGCCACCACCTTCGGCTACTTCATCTTCAGCCGGATCATCCTCACCGACATGCTCTTCACGACCCTCCTGGCCGCGGCCTTCTGGGGGGTGCTGCGGGGCCTCCTCGAGGAGATGCCCCGCCCTCGCGCCATGCTGGGGGCGTACGCGGCCATGGCCCTGGCCATCCTGACCAAGGGATTGATCGGGCTGGCCTTCCCCATCCTGACCATGGCGGGGTTCCTCCTGCTCACCCGGGACTGGCGCCTCCTGCGCCGGCTGGAGCTTCTGCGGGGCAGCGCCGTCTTCCTGGCCATCACGGCCCCCTGGCATATCCTGGTGGGCCTGAAGAACCCCGGGTTCTTCTGGTTCTACTTTGTGAACGAGCATCTCCTGCGCTTCGTGGGCAGGCGGCACCTCCTGGATTACGCCCCCATGCCGCTGTATGCCTTTCTGGCCATGGTCGTCGTCTGGACCTTCCCGTGGAGCGCATTCCTTCCCGTGGCGCTCCGCCGCTACTGGCCCCGACCCCGGGCGGGCGGGCGGGAGGAGCGCGGATTCCTCTTCATCCTCTGCTGGGCCGTCTCGGTCATCGGGTTCTTTTCCCTCACCCCTTCTCGCCTGGAATACTATTCCCTGCCGGCCTTCCCGGCCGTGGCGCTCCTCGTGGGTCGCCTGTGGGGCGCCGAGACGGCCCCACGCGCCCACCGACCCATGGCCCGCGGGCTCTCCTACAGTTGCTTCGGCCTCCTCACCATCGCCGCGGGGCTCCTGCCGGCCTCCTGGCTGTTCCCACGCCTGGAGAACGCCTCCCTGTACAACATGTTCACCGCCCTGGACGCCTAC
Source organism: Candidatus Methylomirabilota bacterium (assembly GCA_016209725.1). Classification (GTDB taxonomy): domain Bacteria; phylum Methylomirabilota; class Methylomirabilia; order Methylomirabilales; family 2-02-FULL-66-22; genus 2-02-FULL-66-22. The sequence goes on from JACQVO010000231.1 coordinate 1,306, forward strand.
TCCCGGGATATCCAGTTCGGGATCCTCTCCAACGCCGAGGTGTACACCGTGCCGTCCTACGAGGAGATGGTCCCGCTCCTCCGCTGGGCCGCCGGCGCGCTTCTCCTGGGGATCGCCGGAGCCACGCTGGCCTGGCTCCGGCGAAGGCCGAGCCTGACCCTGGCGTGCCTGATGGCCGGCATGCTCCCGACGCTGAGCTTCGTCCAGGCGGGGATCATCGCCTTCGAGCCGCATCGCTCCATCGTCCGCCTGGCCGATGTGATCCTGCGCGAGTTCCAGCCCGGCGACCAGCTCGTCATCGAAGGTCCCTACGAGAACTTCGCCAGCACGAACTTCTACACTGGGCAGCGGGCCCGGGTGCTGCATGGCCTGTTCGGGGACCTGGACTTCGGGTCGCGCTATCCCGGGGCGCGGGAGACCTTCCTGGAGGAAGAGGAGTTCTCGGCGCTGTGGCGGGGGGCGGGGCGGATCTTCCTCCTCAGCGACTCTCCGGGCCGGCTGGCCAAGCTGGAGGCCCTCGCCCCGGACCCGGTGGTGCTGGGACGGAGCGGCAAGAACTGGCTGTTCTCCAACCGTGCCCACCCGGCGGGCTAGGCGACCTCGAGGCCAGCCGGCATGGCGACGGTCCCCGCCCGGCCGCGGATTGGCCGAGGCACGACCTCGGTCACGGGGATCCGGCCTTCTCCTTCCTGCAGGATTCGCTCCGCGAGGACTTCCAGGGGAAGGGACTTCGCACCCGCCTGCCGCAGCCGTGCAAGCAACCGGTCCGCCGCCGCGAGAAAACCGGCCCCTTCCATCTCGGCGTGGAGCGTGAGGACCGGCCATGGCCTGTCGGTGAGCTGCCGGCACACTAGGGCCGCGAAGCCGTCGCCATCCGGGGTATCCAGCCCCAGCACTTCGTCCAGCGTGGGGAACGTTGTGGGCAGTTGCAGCGTGCGCCCCCTGCGTCCGGCGACTCGAGGGAAGAACGGCCCCGTCCCCCGGGTGTCACTGGCGTACGCAAAGCCCGCCCTATCCAGGACCCGCAGGCTCGCCGCTGTGCACTGCCAGCCCGGCGCCCCGAAGCCGCGAGGAAACTGCCCCGAGATCTCCCGGTAGAGGGTCACCGCCCGGTCGATCTCCTCGCGGACCGCCGGATCATCCATCCGATGTATGCGGTCCTGCCAGCGCCGGTGGTCGTAGCCATGAATGGCCAGCTCGTGGCCGGCAGCGACCACCTCCCTCAGGGTGCTGGCCAACCTGTGCCCCAGATGTCTCGGCGGCAACAGGGTCCCCGACAGCATCGTGCGAAGACCGTAGGTGCGGATCGCCCCCGTCCGCCGCATCTTGGCCAGGAACCCCGGTTGGAGGGCCCGCACCAGGGCGCGACCACTCGTGTCCGGACCCAAGGCCACGAAGAAACTGGCGCGCACCCCGTGCCCCGCAAAGAGACGGAGGAGATTCGGCACCCCGACGCGCAGGCCGTCGTAGGAACACACGTCCACCTTGAGTCCGAGGATCATGACCGGCAACCATTACCGCCCATTCCCCGCCCGGAACCATTCGATGGTCTGGTGGAGGCCCTTCTCCAAGGGAGTCTCCGCCCGGACTCCCAGGATCTCCTGCATACGCTGGACGCTGGGGACCCGACGCGGCACGTCCTCGTAGCTGTCACCGTAGACCGACTCCTGGGGAACGAAGACCACGCGGGACCGGGAGCCGGCGATTCGGATCATCGTCTCCGCCAACTCCAGGATGCTGGTTTCCACATCGCTGCCCACGTTGAAGATCTCGCCCACCGCCCGATCACGCACCCCCGCCTCCACCGTGGCCCGGATGGCGTCGTCAATGTAGGTGAAGCACCGCGTCTGCCTCCCGTCCCCGATCACGGTGACCGGTTCCCCCCGCAGCACCTGCCCCATGAAGATGGTGATGACGCGGCCCACGTCGATCCTGTCCAGGCGAGGACCGTACACGTTGAAGTAGCGCAAGACAACCACGGGGAGCCCCAATCGGTGATAGGCGAAGCAGAAATGCTCGGCCGCCGCCTTCGACGTGGCGTAGCACCAGCGGTCGATGCGCGTGGATCCCAGCACCCGCTCGTCATCCTCGCGGAAGGGGACGCGGGGGTTCCGACCATACACCTCCGAGGTCGAGCTGAAGACCACCTTCCGGTTATACTTGTAGGCCAACTTCAGCACCGCCTGGGTGCCGTTGATGTTCACGTTCAGCACCTCGTAGGGATCCCCCACATAGTGCTCCACCCCCACCACGGCCGCCAGGTGATAGACCAGATCACACTTGAGAATCAGGCTCTCCAGGATGTCGGGATGCAGGATCGAATCATGGACGTACTGGAACCGGGCGTTCCCCCGGTGCTGGCGGACCTTGAGATCTCCGACCACGTCCAGGATGGTGACGTCATCGCCCCGCGCCAGCAGGGCGTCGGTCAGGTGCGACCCCAGGAAGCCCGCCCCACCGGTGATGAGCACTTTCACTGGTGTCCCCCTTCGTTTGTGGCCCCCGGAGATGCCGGCGACGAAAACCGTGTGGTGGCGCCCTGCAGGACCGTGGCGAAAAACGTCGCCCCGTCCGTTTCTGCCCCGTCCTCCGCCTGGACGCGGAGGACCTCCAGAACTCCTTCGCCGGTCGCCACCCGCAGCGTGCCATCTTCCCCCGCCCCCAGCACGGTGCCTGGCGGCGCCTGCGATGACCGGCCCCGCGGGGGCCGCGCAGACCACAGGAAGAGCTTCCGACCGGCCCAGACGGTGAAGGCCCCCGGAAAGGGCCGGGTGACGGCCCGGATCAGGTTGAACGTCTCCCAGGCCGACCGGGACCAGTCAATCAGGCCGTCGGCCGGCGTCCGGCGACCAAATTTGGTCGCCGCCGCATGGTCCTGGGGGATCCGAGGCGCGCGACCGGTGACGATCAGGGGATACGTCTCCGCCAAGAGCGTCCGGGCCGCCGTTGTGAGCTTTCGCGAGACGGTGAGGGCCGTATCCTCAACCGCGATCGGCACGGCGCGCTGGGCGATGATGTCGCCGTGATCCGCCCTGGCATCCATGTGATGCAGCGTCACTCCCGTGACGCTCTCGCCATTCACCAGCACCCAGTTCAGCGGCGCGCGTCCCCGGTACTTCGGGAGGAGGGAGCCGTGCAAATTCATGGCGGCCAGAGATGGGATGGCCAGCAGGGCGGGACAGAAAAGGCGGCGGTAATAGAAGGAAAAAACGAGGTCAGGCCGAAGGCCGCGGACCTTTTCCACAAATGACGGGGTGTTGGGATCATCAGGGGTGTGGACGGGGATCCCCCGGGCGGCCGCCAGTTCGGCCACCGATCCGAACCAGATGGCCTCCCCTGGATCGTCGCGGTGGGTCACCACCGCCACGACGTTCGCCCCCCGGTCCAGCAGCTCCTGGAGGCAGGCCACCCCGATATCGTGGTAGCCGAACACAATCACCCGGGAGGACCCAAACCTCGCCGGGCCCGCGTCCGCCCCGCTCATCCCTCCCGCCACGCCCTCGCCGGAGAACCGCCACGCCGGTCACATCCCATCTCATCATTCCGCATTCGGGTACCCATTGGGTGCTCCGCATTCGGTATTCCGCCTTCCGCATTCGACTCGTAGACCCGCTGAACGACGTACCGGGGTCTCCGGCGCACCTCCATGAAAATCCGGCCGATGTACTCACCGATCAGGCCCAGGGCAAGGATCTGGATTCCCACAAAAAAGAAGAGGATGGCGAAAAGGGTGAAGAGCCCCTCTGACTCCGGGCCCACCAGCAGGCGGCGGAGCAACAAGAAGCCACCAAAACCTACACCCAGGAGCGCGATCCCGATCCCCGCCAGGCTGACGATCTGGATGGGAAGCAGGGAGAACCCCGTCATGAGGTCAAAATTGAGCCGGAGGAGCCGGAAGGCGTTGTACTTGGAGCGTCCTTCCGTCCGCCGCTCGTGCCCCACCGGAACCTCCGTCGGGGTTCCTGCAAAGGTGTTCGCCAGGGCCGGGATGAAGCTGGAGATCTCGCTGCACCCCCGCAGGGTCTCCACCACCTCCCGCCGATAGGCGCGGAGCATGCACCCGTAGTCCCGCATCTCCACACCGACCACCTTGGAGGCCAGCTTGTTCACCCCCCAGGAGAGCGCCCGGCGGACCAGGGGGTCCTGGCGACTCTGGCGCCAGCCGCCGACCACATCGTGGCCCTCGCTGATCTTGTCCAGGAGGCGGGGGATATCCTCCGGCGGATTCTGGAGGTCCGCATCCAGCGTGACGATCACCTCACCGCGAGCATGGTCCAATCCGGCGAAGATGGCCGCGTGCTGGCCGTAATTCCGGTTGAGCTGGATGACGCGGACCGCATCGTGCTTCTCCTGCAGGCGGCGCAGGCGGCCGAGGGACCCATCCCGGCTCCCGTCATCCACGAAGATCACCTCGTAGGGTCGGCCGAGTTCCTCCAAGACCTGCTCCAGCCGGTCGTACAGTGGGTCCAGGTTGGCCTCCTCGTCATGCACGGGGATGACCACGGAAACGGCCGGTCCCGGACGCCCACCCTTGTCCTGTTGCGAGATACCGGGCCGCGTGATCATCTCAGAACTTCCGGTCCCGGTCCTCCCAGCGGCCTCGCACTGAGATCCACAGGGACATCGCAATCAGCCGGAGATCCAACTGGAGGCTGCGGGATCGGATGTAGAGGACGTCGTAGCGGAACTTCTGCTGGCGGGGGATGTCGCGTGGGGCGTACACCTGGGCCAATCCGGTCAGGCCCGGGACGACGGCGTGACGCTCGTGGTATCCCGGGACCGCCTCGAGGGGGACGCACGCTCCGTTGCCATTCACCTCGATCTCTCCGGGCCGAAGCGCCCGAGGACCCACGAAGCTCATGTGGCCCTGCAGGATACTCCAGAGCTGGGGGAGCTCGTCCAGGGCCGTGGCCCGCAGCATGCGTCCGACCCGGGTCACCCGAGGATCCCCATGGGTGGATTGGAGGGGGCCCACGGCCTCCTCCGCATCGGGGACCATGGACCTGAACTTGAGGACCTGGAAGACCTTCCCCCTCTTGCCGACCCGGTCCTGACGGTAGAACACCGGCCCCCGGTCCTCGAGCTTGATGGTCAGGGCGACGAGCGCCCACAATGGGGAAGACAGGAGCAGACCGATGGCGGCCAACAGGAGGTCCAAGGCCCGTTTGGCCGGGTCCCCGTACCAGGCCCCCTGCCGGGCCATGCCCGCCGGACAGCCGGCAAGTTCCTTGACCAGCGGGTGCCCGTCCGCAGACCTACTCTCGGCCTCCTCCGACTTCCGAAGGACAGCCTGTGCCATAGTCCGTTGCCTCCCGGCAGGGCCCTGCGCTTCCGGCGCCCAGCCGCGGCCGTCTATCGCGAAGACGGTCAGTCTGAACCCTTGGAGCAAATAGGAAACAGCGCGAATCTTACGCCACGCTCTCTCAGGGTGTCAAGTTTGGGTTTGCATGATGATTCCAGGAGGCGCCGCTCGGGAGGATCCCCCCATGACCGGCCGGGAGGTCGCATCCTGTTCCGGGGTCGCGGGATCTGGCTCAGAGCGTTGGGAGATCTGAGAAGGCCGGCTCCGCCCGCCAGTCCAGGCAGCGGCGCATCAGGATGCGGGCCAACTTGGGATGCTTCAGCAAGGAAAGGATCAGCTCCTTATGCCAGTCGAAGCTCACTCTTTCCGTGATGCGGGCCAGCAGGCCGTCCGCGTGTATGATGCGGAACAGATCGTCAACGTCTCGGTCCGCCATCCGGGCGAAGAGGCGGCGGAACAGTGTCCCGACTTTCAGGTCGAAACCCAGTCGTGCCCGCCATCGCTTCTCGTAGGCCGCGAGGGCGTCCCGGGTCAACTTCCCCCGCCGGAAGGCCTCCGACACCGTGTCGGCCGCATCCCTGGCGCTGAGCATCCCATAGTAGATGCCCCCACCCGACGTGGGCTTCACCTGGCCCGCCGCATCGCCGACTGCCAGAACCCGGTCCCCGTATGTCCGCGAGACGGGCAGGACCGGGACGACCCAAGAGCGGCACGGCAGGGACCCGTCGCCGGGGAGCAGATGGGCGAACTTCTCCTCGCAGAGCTTCCGAAGATAGCGCGGGGCGTCGCTGTGACTGTTCACCCCCAGGCGAAGGTGAGGGTTCCCGTGGCGCATCACGGGAACGGCCCACCCGAAGGCCCCGGGGGCCACATCCCGTCCCAGGAAGACGTGGGCGTGGGACAGGCCGTCACCGGGCAGTTCGGCATGAGCGCTGCGCCACAGGACCGACGACGTCCCCAGCCCCAGCCCCTTATGGAAAGCAAACCGTGGACCGCCAGCCAGGATCAACACCTTGGCTGTGAGGCGGCGCGTCTCGCCACCGGGACACCGGCAGAACACTTCGACCCTCCGAGCGTCCCGGGTCACATCCGCGGCCTGGGTACTGAGGAGGAAAGTGGCGCCTGCGTCGCGGGCTCGGGCCGCCAGCGTTCGATCCAATTCCGCCCGATCCACGATATAGGCGAAAGGGGATTCGCCTCGGTAGCTCACCGGGATGCCCGCCGGCGAGTGGATCGAAACCGCGTTCACCCAGCCGACCACGAGCCCCCGGGGCAGATTGAATTCCTCCAACGCCTCGCTCCCGACCACGCCGGTGCAATCGACCGGCTCGCCGATGATCGCGTGCTCCTCAAGGACGGCAACCTCGAAGCCGTTGGCGGACAGCCGCTCGGCGGCCGTGGTCCCCGCCGGTCCCGCGCCGACCACGAGAATATCGTAAGACGTCTTCATGCAGTGGAGGCTCTCAATCTGCTGCGCCGGGTCGCCGCCGCGCTTCCGTCCAGACGCAACCAGACCGCTTCAGGCAGGAGGGGGAGGAATATGTGCTTTGCCTGGGCCACAAGAAACCGGCGCTTTGTACCACAGCCGCGCTGCGTGTGTCAAAGCAATTCCCGGGCCGAGGCCGCCGCGGGTGCCGTCAGGGCTGGCGGGGATTCTGTCCGCGGAGGACCTCTTCGAACCAGCGGAACGTCCGGGCCAGGCCTGCGCGGAGGTCCGTCCCCGCCTCCCATCCCAGGAGGCGCTTGGCCAGGCCGCAATCGAGGACACTGCGGCGCTGCTCCCCCGGGCGGGCGGGTCCGTGCCGCCACGAGACCTTCCTGCCGGCGATCCTGCCAAAGAGGGAGACAAGCTCGTTCACCGAGGCTTCCGTGCCGGTCCCGATGTTGAGGAGGGGGAGCTCCTGTCCGAGTGTCAGCGTTGTCGCCAGCACATTGGCGCGCACAACGTCTTCGACGTACACGTAATCCCGCGTCTGCCCGCCGTCCCCATGGACTATCAGCTCCCGCCCCTCCAGGATCCCTCGGGAAAAGATCGCCACGACGCCCGCCTCGCCATGCGGGCTTTGCCGGGGACCGTACACATTGCTGTACCGGAGGGCAATCGCCCGGAGGCCGTGCATCGCCTGGTAGGCGTGCAGATACCGTTCCACCGCAAGCTTCGCGACCCCGTAAGGGCTTACCGGCCGGGGAACGGCCGACTCATCCGTTGGCATGGCAACCTGGTCCCCGTACATCGCGCCGCCCGTCGAGGCGAAGATGACGCGACCAACCCCGGTTCGGACTGCTGCTTCCAGGAGGTTGAGCGTGCCCAGGATATTGATGTCTGCGTCCAGCTTTGGATCCCGCGCGGAGACCGAAACGCTCATCTGGGCGGCATGATGGCTGATCACCTCCGGCCGGAAGTCCGCCAGGATCGCCGGCAGATCGGGGCCTCGGATGTCCACTGGCCAGAATCGCACCCGGAGGTCCAGGTTCTCTCTGGTCCCGGTGGAGAGGTCGTCCACCACGCCCACCTCGTGCCCGGCCGCCAGAAAGGCGTCCGCGACGTGGGACCCGATGAAACCTGCGCCCCCGGTGATCAGCACTCGCATGGATTCCTCCCCGCGTGGATGAGCAGCCCGCCTCGGTATGACGGTCATCCACGGGTGTTGGATGAGTCAACTCGTCGGCCGGGCTTTGCCGGACTGTCTCGTACCGCCTCTGGGCCCGCGAGTCAAGATATTTTCAGTGATCCCCTGACTCGATGTCCGGTAGCACCCATTCCGGGGCGCCAGGGCCAACCTCTGTCGGATTCGTCCGACGACCCTGGGGCTGCCCGCCATCTTGCGTTTCAGAGAATCCTCTGAGAAGATTGAAGACCGAGGGCAACGCGCCATGGCCGGGGCGACGGCCCGGCTCCTATCCTGGGCGACTGTCATGGAGGTGTAGCACGACATGGGGAGACACAACATCGCCACCGGAACACCCTGGGAACCGATCGTGGGGTACTCCCGCGCCGTCCGCGTCGGATCCTCGGTCCATGTCTCCGGAACGACCGCCACCGACGACACGGGAAAGATCGTGGGCCGCGGGGACCCCTACAGCCAGGCCAAACAGGCGCTCCGAAACATCCAGGCAGCACTGCACCGGGCGGGAGCCAGTCTGACCGACGTGGTCCGCACCCGAATCTACGTCACGAACATTGATGACTGGGAACAGGTGGGCAAGGCCCACGGGGAGTTCTTCAGCGAGATTCGGCCGGCGACCAGCATGGTCGAGGTCAGCCGCCTGATCTCACCCGACATGTTGGTGGAGATCGAGGCGGATGCCGTTCTTGCGGAATCCCCGGAATAGACCGAGAGGCACCTTGAGGGACGACCCGATACGGAGAGATGACCAGCCATGAACATCGAGCGGCTTGATCACCTGGTCTTGACGGTGCAGAGCATCCCGGCCGCCTGCGATTTCTACTCGCGGGTCCTGGGGATGGAGGTGGTGACCTTCGGCCAGGGTCGCAAGGCGCTGCAATTCGGCCGGCAGAAGATCAACCTCCACGAGCGCGGGAGGGAGTTCGATCCCAAGGCAAGGCATCCGACCCCCGGCTCGGGAGACCTCTGCTTCCTCACCCGCATCCCTCTGCGGCAGGTGATAGCCCACATCCGGTCGTGCAAGGTCGAGATCCTCGAAGGACCGGTGCGGAGAACGGGGGCCGTGGGCCCCATCGAATCGGTCTATGTCCGGGACCCGGATGAGAACCTGATCGAAGTGTCGAACTATCCGGATGGCGTGGCCTGAGAAAGTCGTGGAGCGCTTCAGGGTGTTTGAGGAAGGCCCTTGGCTCTGAATCCCCCGACAATCCGCGACGCCGCGTCGAGCGATGCGGCGGCAATCTCCACCATCTACAACCAGGGGATCGTCGACCGGATCGCGACCCTGGAGACCGAGGAACGCACCCCCGAGGAGCGGCGGCAATGGCTGGCCGCCCGCGAACCACGACACCCCGTGCTGGTGGCGCAGGTGGGTGGGATCGTCGTGGGCTGGGGAAGCTTGAACCAGTTCAACCCCCGGAAGGCCTATGATTTCGTGGCTGACTTCTCGGTGTACGTGGAAAGGGCTTGGCGCGGCAAGGGGGTGGGCGGCGCCCTCCTCCGCACGTTGATCGCGCGGGCCAAAGCGCTCGGCTATCACAAGATGGTCCTCTCCGCGTTCCCCTGGAACGCAGGCGGCATGGCCCTGTACCAGAAGTACGGCTTCCGCATCGCCGGCATCTACAAAGAGCAGGGGCTCTTGGACGGCAAGTGGGTGGATACCATCATCATGGAAAAAATCCTCACGGAGACGGGGGGCTAATCAATGCAAGACCGACAACCGACAATTGAAAACCGGCCAACCGTGTTCGCCATTGCTCGGTTGTCGGTTGTCAGTTTGAATTTTGAAAATGGAGATGTCCTCCCTACGCCTCCAACGGAAAAAAGGTAGAGCGGATGCGTGTTGTGGTCCAGCGCGTCGCCCGGGCGGCGGTAGGGGTGGATGGGGACGTGGTGGCGGCCATTGGGTCGGGCTTGCTGGTGTTCGTCGCCTTCAGGAGCGGGGACGGGGATGCCGACCTTGCATGGATGGCCGAAAAGGTTGCCCATCTTCGGATCTTCGAGGATGCGGCGGGAAAGATGAACCGCTCCCTGCTGGAGGTGGGCGGCCAGGCCCTCGTCGTCTCCGAGTTCACCCTGTACGGCGATGCCCGGAAGGGTCGGCGGCCCAGCTTTGACCTATCCGCATCCGCGGACAACGCCCGGCCGCTGTTCGAGAAATTCGTTGACATTCTTGCCTCCCATGGAATAATGACCGCCATTGGCCGGTTCCAGTCGGTGATGCAGGTGGAACTGGTCAACGATGGACCGGTCACGATCATCCTTGATTCGCCCGGGGCGGTCAGGTTCCGGGAGCTATCGGAGTTCAGCCATGGGCGCGATCCCTCCCGGGGCTGAGGCCGCCCCGGACACCTCCACCATGGCTCGCCCGACGCAGCCGGAGGACAACGGGCGGGCCTTTTTTTTCGTCCGGCGCCTCCTGCGGAAGCTCCACGAGGCGGTCCTCGAGGCGGGCGCCGACCGCCTGCTCGAGGTGGCCCCCTTTCTCACGACGGTCCTCCTGCTCTCGGTGTATCCCCTCCTCCGGTACCTCCTCCGGGATCCGTTTCCGGCCGAGGTGTTCCGCTTCGCCTTCATCTCCTTCTGGATCGGGTTCCTGATCGTCAACATGGTCCGGGCGCACAAGACCCGGCAGGCCGTCCTCCAGAATCTGGAGGTGGACTGGCTGGATCGCCTGCGGTCCCGCGGCGCCCCCCTGAGCCACTACGTCATCTTCATGCCGCTCAAGCACGAGAGCAACCGGCATGTCCTGTTCCAGACATTCCTCTCGGTGGAGCGGCAGCGCTATCCCAAGTCCCTGGTCACCCTGGTCCCCATCATCGAGGCCGAGGATGGGATCACGCTGGAGAAGCTGGCAGACGTCCTGGCGGTGTTCCAGCCGCGGATGCGGGTAGAGCCATTCGTATACCCCACCCTGAACCTGCCGGTGAGGTGCAAGGCCACCTCCATTACCACGGCGGGGCGTTGGCTGGCGGGGTGCATCGAGGGCGGGACCTTCCCGGTCTCTGCGGGCGGCGTCAAGGTCCTCATCATTGATGCCGATACGATCCTGCACACGCAGGATCTGGCCTTCCGCGAATGGACCCATCGCGAGGAGGACGCGCAGGCTCCGGCGCGAGGCGTGCGGGGGGTGGTGCTGCAGTCCCTGACGACCTACACGGCGAACTACTGGAAGGTGCCCATGCTCCCCCGGATGCACAATACCGGCTTCGTCCTCTACCAGATGGGGAAGATGCAGACCAAGGGGGACTATCTGGTCCTGGGCCCCGGGACGAGCCTGAACTTCGACGCGTTCCGTGCCGTAGATTTCTTCGAGCCCAACCGTCACAACGAAGACATGCAGTTCCGGTACAAGGTCGTGATGGAGGGCTATCGGGTTGCGCCCTTGAAGATCCCGACCTGGGGCCAGGCGCCACTCACCTCGAAGGAGTCCTGGGCCCAGATCGCCCGCTGGGCCCGAGGGGCGGTGGATGTGATGTTCGTCGTGCGGTATCGGCGAAAGTTCCGCGAGCGACGGCTCCCCCTCCTGAAGAGCAAGACGTTCCAGGCCCTTCGGGCGCTGCTGGCCAATGCCATGCCGCCCCTCACCGTCCTGCTGCCGGCCCAACTCATCCTGATCTCCTGGATCAGCCCGTGCGTGCGCGACCTGTGGCCGGTGCCCGTCTTCCTCTCTCCCGACGTCCTGGCCCTGAAGCTGGCCGGCAAGAGCCTCTGCGTGAGCCCCATGGCGGCGTTCAATCTCGTCTTCCAGACGATCGTCCTCACCTCGTCCATGCTGCTGGGGATGGTCGTGGTTCCCCACACCCTCAAGCCCATCATCTACCAGCCGCCGCCGCGGCGCTGGCGCCGAGCGCGCAAGTTCCTCGAGTGGTTCCGCCTGGTCTTCACGCCCATCAACCTGCACAATTACTTCCTCATGGCCAGCGCGCAACTGTATACCCAGGGGAAGCTGGCCCTGGGCCTGCCCATAACCTATACGCCGGTCACCCGGAAATGATCCGGCAGCCGCCAGCCTTCGGCTGGCGGCTAATCGCTCCTGGCTGATGGCCCGGACCGTAAGCCATGGGCTTTGAGCCGAGAAATGCGGATCGGACTCTTCACCAATAACTACCGGCCCCTGATCAACGGCTTGGCGACCTCGGTGGAGACGTTCGCCCGGGCCTTTCGCGGGGCCGGCCACGAAGTGACCGTCGTGGCGCCCCGATACCCCGGCGACCATTCCGACGAACCGGGGGTCCTGCGCGTCCCAGGTCTCCGCGCGCCCACACATCACGCCTACGTCCTTCCCCTGGCATGGTGGCCGGGCGTGGTCAACGCGGTGGCGGCTCTTCGGCTCGACGTCTTCCACGCACAGCATCCCTCGCTCCTCGGATCGGCCGCAGCCCGGTGGGCCCGACGGGCGGATCGGCCGCTCGTGTTTACCCATCACACCTACTACGACCGCTACGCCCACTATATCCCCGGTCCCACGCGACTGGTGGCCCGCCTGGCCGTCCGGCAGGCGGTGGCCTTTGCCAACCGCGCCGATCTCGTGATCGCGCCGGCGCCGGCAGTGGCTCGCGCCCTTCGCTCGCGGGGTCTCCGAACCCCGATCGCCCTCGTCCCGACCGGGGTGGCAGTCTCCTCAGGCTCCCGTGACATTCGTCGCACTGCCCGTCGGCAGGCCCTTGACCTGGCAGAGGGAATTCCCGTATTCCTGAGCGTTGGGCGTCTGGCACGTGAGAAGAACCTGGCATTCCTTCTGGCGGCGTTTGCACGGGTCCTCCGGAGGCTTCCGGCGGCCCGGCTGATCCTGGTGGGTGAGGGGGACGACCGGCCTCGCCTGGAACGGTCGGCGGGAGATCTTGGCATCTCGGGATGCGTGCGGTTCGTCGGCTCGGTCCCGCACGAGGCCGTCGGCGACTATTACCTGGCTGCGGACCTGTTCCTGTTCCCCTCCACATCCGAAACCCAGGGACTGGCGGCCCTGGAGGCGCTGGCTGCGGGCCTGCCCGTGGTGGCCGTGCCCTCGGACGCAGCGTCAGATCTGCTCGCCAACGGCGAAGGGGGGCTCATGACACCGGAAGACCCTGCATCCTTCGCGGGAAGCGTGGTTGAATTATGGGAACACCCGGCGCGAATGCGAGCCATGGGGGAGGCAGGACGGCACATCGCGGCACGCTATGCTCCGGAGGCCTGTGCCGCCAAGCTCCTCGGATTGTACGAAGATCTCCTGCGGGCCCGGGAGAGTGCTCCGGCCCGTGCCCGGATCGCGCGCACCGGGGAAGCCGAGACGTGATGGAGCCCTACATCGACCGCTTCCTCGAACACCTCGTGGTCGAGCGCGGGCTGGCCCAGAACAGCCTGGAGGCGTACCGGCGGGATCTGGCGCGCTACGCGGCCTACCTGAAAGGCCGGCACGCGCGCATCGCCGCCCTGGATCGTGCCGAGGTGCCTCGCTATCTCCTGGCCCTGCGCGAGGCGGGATTGAGCCCGCGGTCCGTGGCCCGCCACCTCTCGGCGATCCGCCAGTTCCACCGGTTCCTGGTCCGCGAGGGGCAAGCCGCCGCAGACCCCACGTCCCACCTGGAATCGCCCCGCCCGTGGCGCCGGCTCCCCACGATCCTGAGCAGCGACGAGGTGGAGTGCCTGCTGGCGCCTCGTGAGGCGACGACCCCGCAGGCGTTCCGCGATCACGCCATGCTGGAAGTGTTGTATGCGTCCGGCTTGCGCGTGTCAGAGTTGGTTGGCCTGCGGCTGTCCGATGTCGACTTGGTCGTCGGAATCGTCCGCGTGGTGGGAAAGGGGGACAAGGAACGGTTGGTTCCCCTGGGGGATGCCGCGGTGGAGAGCCTGCGCGCCTATCTCGCCCACGGGCGGCCGCGGCTGGAGAAGCGCCGTGCCAGCCCCCACCTGTTTCTCGGGCGGCACGGCCGGGGACTGACGCGCCAGATGTTCTGGCAGCTTCTGAAGCGGTACGCGCGGTCGGCGGGGATCACGAAGCCGGTGACGCCCCACACGCTGCGCCACGCCTTCGCCACCCACCTGCTGGAACGGGGGGCGGACCTCCGCTCGGTCCAGCTCATGCTCGGCCACGCCGACCTCGGCACCACCCAGATCTATCCCCACCTGAGCCGCGCCCATCTGAAGGCGATTTACGA
>JACQVO010000033.1 GCA_016209725.1 Candidatus Methylomirabilota bacterium
CTCGGCGGAGGGGATGACGTACAGGATCTCGGCGCCCTTCCTGTTGATGGGCGCCTCCACGCGGATGCCGGTCATCTCCGCCAGCTCGTCCACGGCGAACTCGATGCTGTCCTTGAACCCGTGGGGCTGGACCCCCAGGTGGTTCCCCGTGCGATAACAATTCGCCACCGGCTCCACGACCCAGTTGATGTTGCAGCCCACCAGGGTGAGCAGCTCGCGGCCGATCATGGTCACTTCCGCCGTGTCGATCCCGTACGGGCAGAAGACCGAGCACCGGCGGCATTCCGTGCATTGGTAGAAGTAGTAGAACCACTCCTTCAGCACGTCCTCGGTGAGGTCCCGCGCCCCCGCCAGCCCGGGGAAGAGCCGGCCGGCCGCGGTGAAGTAGCGCCGGTAGACCGACCGGATCAGCTCCGCGCGCAGGACCGGCATGTTCTTGGGATCGCCCGACCCGATGTAGAAGTGGCACTTGTCGGCGCAGGCCCCACACCGCACGCAGATATCCATGAAAAGGCGGAAAGACCGGTATTTCTCCAATCGTTCTTTCATCCCCTCCAGGATGATCTGCTTCCAGTCGGGCGGCAGCTTCCAGTCCGCGTCGGTCGGCTGCCACTTCCGTGGGTTGGGCAGGCCGAGGTACTCCAGGTTCTTGGGCGCAGCGCTGTAACAAAAGACCCCCTTGCGGAACTGGACGGTCGGGTCCCGCCAGTCCTTCCGGGGGGGCCGGTAGTCGATCTGCAGGAGCTGCTCGGGCTTCGGCTTCTGCTCCGCCATGCGCTATTCCCGCTCGAGCGGTAACCCGGCCGCCCGGATCTTGTCCCGGAACTCGTCCTCCCACTCCTCGTAGGTGTGGACCTTGACGGGGGCGTTCCAGGGATTACGGTGTCGCTGCATGCGGTTGTTGTTGGCCAGATTCCTGGTGGGGCTCAGGAAGATGCCCCCCATGTGCATCAGCTTGCTGAAGGGGAAGTAGGCCGCCAGCACGCTCAGGAAGACAAGGTGGACGAAGAAGAGCGGTTCCACCTCCTTGGGGATGACCGGCGAGAAGGTCACCAGGCCCAGAGCAAGTTGCTTCACCGCCACGGTGTCGATCCGGGTGAAGTATCGCATGAGGACGCCCGAAAGGATGAGGCCGAGCAGCAGGAACAGGGGGAAGTAGTCGGCGAAGAGAGAGACATACCGCACCTGCGGGTCCCGGAGCCGCCGGAGCAAGAGGTACCCCAGGGCCGCCACGATGACGACGTCGGTCGCGTACAGGACCGGGGCCCCGATCTGGAAGAAGCCGTCCAGGGAGGACAGCGCGTTGACGAAGCCCGGAATGGGCTCCAGGAAGAAGCGCAGGTGCCGGAGGAAGATGACCAGGAACGACCAGTGAAAGGCCAGCGCCGCCAGCCAGAGCCACTTGTTTTCACCGAACACCAGATTGGGCCCGTCCCGGAGCTCCGCCCTGGTATTGCGGAAAAGCGAGCGGAACAGGCCGACCTCCAGCGCCATCCGCCCCAACACGCCCGGCGTGGTTGACGGGCTCTCCAGCCGGCCCGCCTTGATCCACGGAAGCGACCGCTGCTGGCCGGATGTGGTGGGGATGCGGAAGGGCACGGGGGACCGCGCCCACAGGAGGATCCGGTGGCCCACCCCGAGGAGGAAGGTCACGATGGCCACTCCCGGCAGGATGACCCCGAAGAACGGGCGGAGCGGTGTGGCCTGTCCCCCGAGGAAGGCCAGGCCGGCCAGGATCACGACCGCCCCAAGTGCGGCAAACGCGTTCATGGCGTTTCCCGCTCCCGAATCGGCGAATCGGAGAGTCGGGGCAGCGCGTCGTGCCGCCTTAGCAGGATCTCCGTCCGGCGCCTGGTTTCGTTCGCCTTGATCTCATAGACCTGCGCTCGACACTGCATGAACAGATCGAAGGCGAGCAGGGCCATCTGGTCGATTCTCCCCTCCAGGATGGCCAGGGCGTCCCCGGCCGGATGCGCCTGGATGTGAGGTCTCAGCGCCTCCCGGACGACCGGCTTCAGCAGGAAGAGGAAGGCGACCGCCTGACCGGCGCTAAAATCCTGGACCGCCCGGATCCGCACGATAGGGTCCAGCAATCGTCTGAGCGCGGCGGCGTCCACGTCCCCGACGAGTTGCTCGAAGATGGCCGGGAGGGCATCCCTGAGGGTCTGCCCGACGGGGTTCCGGAAGGGGTCCTGTTCCTGGGCCAGGAAGCGGCCAGTGTGCTCCGGGTAACTCTGAAGCGTCCGCCCCAGCCATTCCCGGACGATGGCGCTCTGCTTCGCCGCCAGGGCCTCCATCAGTCCCTGGACACCCTCAAGGCTCATGAATCGTTTCCTCTACCCACCCATCCTGCGGCCTGACCGGGCCAGTGAATGTCCACGCCCTGCTCTACGGCCCGGAGGGAACCCGGTCGCCAATCCCGGCCAGCGTGACTCCCTTCTCCTCGCCCCGCGGGCGAATCACCGGTGCAATCCCGAAGGGCATGGCCATCAGGCTGCCTCTCTCTGTCCGGGCCCGGACCGAAGGACAATGTCCAGGTCCGGGGCCCTGGCGAAGCTGTTGGACAGGATGCACCGACGGGCAGCCTGTTCCGCTTGCGCCGCCAGTTCCGCGGGGATGCCGGGAGCCTCGACTTCCGCATAGACACTCGACACCCGTTTCCGGTCATTCTGCTGGGCGAGAGTGAAGGAGAGATCCACGCGCAGGCCCGCGGAAGAAAGGCCGGCCTGCTCGCAGAAGAGGGCTACATGGACCCCGATGCACCCCCCGATGGCCATGACGAGGAGTTCCACCGGGGAGGGGCCGGCATAGGTGAAGCCCGGATGGCCCGGGAAGTCCATGCTGACCCGGTGACCGCGGACCGTGGCGCTGAACGCCATGTCGTGCTCAAACGCGACGCTGATCAGGTTCATGCCGCCGCCCCCAATGCGGGCCGCGCCGACTCCGGCACCGCCTCCATGCTCGCGCCAGCCTACACGCAGCCCGTCGGCTTCGGCAGGCCCGCCACCTTGCACGCCCCCTTGGCGGGGCCGGAGGGAAACAGCTCGTAGATCTTCTGCAGGGGGAACCCGGTCTCCTTGCAGAGCTTGCGGATCATGGGGGCGATCCTGAACTCCAGGTAGTAGTTCCGGAGGTATTTCACCACCTTCCAGTGATCCGGCGTCAGGTCCTCGATCCCCTCCTCCTGCTTCGCGAGGGCCTTCGCCACCTCCTCGTCCCAGAGCTCCGGGCTCTGGATGAACCCGTCCTCGTCAAGCTCCAACTCCTTGCCGGCCAAGACAACGTTTGCCATCTTCTCTCCCCTTCAGACAGTGTGTTGAAGCGTATCGACACCGCTCGGAAGTCTGCCCTCAGGCCAGCCCGCTCCGAGCACCCACTGACCCTGCCAGTTCGAGGGCGGCCGGCTCTCCGTCCCCGTTTGCCGCCCCTACTCGCATCGATACGCGCCGGCGCTCGGCATGGAGCCAGGCCTGACGCACGACCGCTCCCGCCCACTCGCGGGTCCCGCCCGCGTGGAAATGACAGAAGGAGGCGAGGACGTTCTTGTAGGTGAGGCCGTCCCGCTCCCCGTCGAAGCCGGTGCCTCGCTGCATGTGGAAGGCTAGGCGGAGGGCTTCGGTCCGCGCAGAGCGCGCATAGGAATACCGGAATTCGTGACCCCGGAGGGCCATCCCCGGTGGGAAGAACGGATTCACCTCCGCCACTTCGACGGAGGCATACCCGTGTCCCCAAGGCCGCTTGCCCAGCTCGAAAGTCACGGGGAAGATCCCCACCATGGGATGAGAGACCCCATCCATCACCATGGCCTCGCTGAGATAGATCAACCCGCCGCACTCTGCGATCACGGGAAGCCCCGCCTCGATCTCGCGCCGCAGGGTGGCGCGAAAGGCGCCATTGGCGGCCAGGGCGGCGGCGTGGGTCTCGGGATAGCCCCCGCCGATGTAGAGGGCGTCCAGGGGCGGCAGGTCTGGGTCGGTGAGGGCATTCACCTCCACCACCCGGGCACCCAACCGCTCCAGCGCTTCGAGGTTCTCGGGATAGTAAAAGGTGAAGGCGCTGTCCCGCACGACGCCGACGCGGACCCCGCCTTCGGCGGGGCCGACGGGGATCTGGGGCTCTTCACGCGTCGTCCACCTGAGGGGGGGTGCGCTCTCCGCCAGCGCTTTAAGCCGGTCCAGATTCACGTGGGCCTCGACCGTCTCTCGGGCGATGGCGATCGGCCCAGCCACCTCCGGATGCTCGGCCGGGGTGAGCAGCCCCAGGTGCCGCTCCGGAAACGGGAGGTCCGGCAGGCGCGGGATGCTCCCCAGGACGGGGAGCCCGCAGATCTCCTCCACGGCCGTCCGCACCGCCTTCTGCTGGCGCGGGGTGGCCACGCGATTCAGGAGGACCCCGGCCAGCCGCAGCTCCGGGTCCATGTGCTGGCATCCCAGCACCATGGCCGCCACGGTGCGGGTGGTCTTCGTGCAGTCCACCACGAGGACCACCGGTGATCCGAGCAGCTTGGCCAGCTCGGCCGAGCTGGCGGTGGCCTCGGCACCCACCCCGTCGAAGAGGCCGTGGTTTCCCTCGATCAATGCGAGATCCGCCGCCCGGCCATGCTGGCCCACGGAGCGACGAATCTCCTCCTCGGTCATCAGGTAGCTATCGAGATTCCGACAGGGGCGCGTTCCCGCCCGGGTGTGCCAGGCGGAATCGATGTAGTCCGGCCCCTTCTTGAACGGCGCCACGGAGACGCCCCGCGCCTGCCAGGCGCTGATCAACCCGAGGGAGACGAGCGTTTTGCCCGTACTCCCCCGCAATCCTGCCATCAGCACCCGCGGGCACGCGGCGGTCTCACGTTCCGGTTGGCTCTTCATCGACCGGTGCTCGTTCTTTCTCCCCTCACCCCCAGTCGGACGCGTCTGACGCGTCGGACAGGTCCGACGGGGGAGGGGGGGTCAGGCGGCTGTGTCCTCTTTCGGGGGAAGCTCGATGAAGCTCCCCCCGAAGTAGGTGTAGACGCAGCGGCCGGAGTCCATGAGGGTCCGGATGGCTTCCTTGCAGAGGTCCTTGCTGCAACGCTCCGGCCCGAAGTGCTCCACCATCGCCTTGGTCAGATCGGTGGGCTTCAGCTTCTTGACGCCGGCAGCGTCCTTCACCATCTTGTATATCCCCTCGGCCACTTCCTCGACGGTCACGGCCTCTGCCATGGGATACTCCTTACGACTTGATGTGCACGGAGCGCTGGTAGCTCAACCCGGCGTACCGGAAGTCGTCAATGTGCTGCTTGGTGAACGGGATCCCGGTCTTCTGGAAGAAGCGGGGCCAGCCGATGCGCTGGATCCACTCGCCCATCCGTTCGTACTTCTTGGCGTCCGCCGCCCAGACCTCCACCAGGTGCTTCACCGCCTCCACCACCTCAGGCCAGCGGGGCGGGTTATTGGGCAGGTAGGGGATGGCCAGCTTGGAGAACATCGGGGCAGTCCGGGCATTGCTCACCTTGCCGCCGACCCAGATGGAGACCCCGTCGTTCAGGGCGTCGGCCAACGGCATGGCGGGGCACACGGTGTAGCAGTTCCCGCAGAACATGCACCGCTCCTCGATCACCTCCACCGTCTCCTTCCCGTCGATCCGCTTGGGCCGGACGGCGGCGGTGGGGCACGAGGCCACCACGCTGGGGATCTCGCACACCTTGGGGAGCCGGTCCTGATCGATCTTCGGCGGCCGGCGGTGGATACCCAGGATGGCGATGTCCGAGCAGTGGACCGCCCCGCACATATTCAGGCAGCAGGCCAGGGCCAGGCGGAGTTTCGCCGGCAGCTTCATGGTGGTGAAGTATCCAATCAACTCGTCCATGACCGCCTTGACGATCCCCGAGGCGTCGGTTGCCGCCGAGTGACAGTGCACCCATCCCTGGGTGTGCACCATGTTGGAGATGGCGTTGGCCATCCCACCGACCGGGAAGCCCCGGGTGTTGAGGTCAGCCACCAGGGGATCGATCGTGCCGGGATCGGTGAGCAGGAACTCGATGTTGTTCCGGCTGGTGAAGCGGAGGTGCCCCCCGCTGTACCTGTCCGCCAGGTCGCAGAACTCCCGGATCGTCTGGATGGAGAGCAGGCGCGGGGACCCGGCGCGCACGGTATACAGCCTGTCGCCCGACTCTGCCACGTGCACCATGACCCCGGGCCTCAGGATCTCGTGGTACCGCCACTGCCCGTAATTTTGCTTCACGATTGGCGGCAGAAACTTCTGATAATGAGGGGGTCCGATATCGGTCTTGCGCTGGGCTACGGTCTCAGCCATGGCTAGATTCTCCCTCTCAGAGCTGTCAGCTCTCAGTTTCGCCGCACGCCCCCCCTCTCCCCCATGAGGGAGAGAGGGATGGGGTGAGGGGTGTCAGGCCTTCGCTTCGGTCGGTTCCTCTTCCAGGTACTCCTCGTAGAAGACGTACGGGTTCTCCCGGGGATGGGCCACCATCTCGGGCAGGGGCTCGAGGCCGATGGCCTCCAGGAAGTTGCCCAGGCCCACCCGCTGGATGAATTCCCCGATCCGCTCGCGGCTCTTGCCCTCCTCGGCCCAGAGCTCCAGCATCTTCCCCACCAACTCCTTCAGGGCGGTGTATGGCGGCTCCATCTTCATGAAGGGCACCAGGACCGACGAGAGCATCGCCCCCTGGATGATGGGCGCCTTGGCGCCCACGAGGATCGTGGCCCCTCGCTCCGGCCCCGGGCGCAGGGCCGTGGGGAGCACGTTGATGCAGTGCATGCACCTGACGCACCACTCGTTGGCGATTGTGAGGGCCTTGCCGTCCCAGGCCATGCACTTGCTGGGGCAGCGGTCGCACACGTCGGCCTGGATGTCGGTGCCGTCCTTCGTGTAGGCCGTCACGGCCGCCGCATCCACCTGGATCGGGCCCTTCCAGGTGCCGATGATGCTGAGATCGGCCCGGGCGATGGAGGCCACGCAGTCGTTGGGGCACCCCGCGGCCTTGAACTTGAACTTGTACGGGAAGGCCGGCCGGTGGATCTCGTCCTGGTAGTGCATGGTGAGGTCATAGGTGAGCCCCAGCGTGTCGTAGCAGGCCCACTCGCAGCGGGCCGGCCCCACGCAGCAGCTCGGCGTCCGGATATCCGACCCCGACCCGCCCAGGTCAAACCCCATTTGCGTCAATTCACTGAAGATGGGTTCCAGCTCTTCCGTTCGCGTCCCCAGCAGAATGATGTCCCCCGTGGAGCCGTGGAGGTTCGTGAGGCCGGAGCCATGCCGCTCCCACAGGTCGCAGATGGTTCGCAGGGCCGCCGAGGTATAGAACCAGCCGGCCGGCTGATTCACCCGGATGGTGTGGAAGTGGGCGATGTCCGGAAACTCTTCGGGCAGATCGGAATAGCGGCCGATCACGCCGCCGCCGTAGCCCCGCACCCCGACGATGCCGCCGTGCTTCCAGTGGCCGACTTTCTCGTTGTAGGAGCGTTCCAGGACGCCGAGGAGGCCTCGGCTCATGGGGCTTTTCTCGGCAGCCCTCTTGATCTCCCTCACGAAGCTGGGCCACGGCCCTTTGTCCAGTTCATCCAGCTTCGGCGTCTTCGGAATCTTCTTCTCGTCACCCATGATTGTCGCTCCTCCTGGTTTTTGCGCGCCAGGCGCGCAAAAACCAAACTGGCGGGCAAAGCATTGTGGCTTTCAACTTTGGTTTTTGCGCGCCAGCGAAAAAACCAGGCCCTACCGCATCTCGATGTATCCGCAGGGACACTCCTCCGCGCACTTCTTGCAGCCTTGGCAGAACTCCAGCTTGAACCGATACATCTGGCCTGTCTCGAAGGGCTTCACCACCGCCTGGTCCTGGCAGTACTTCCAGCAGTTGTCGCACTGGAAGCAGAGGCCGCAGCTCAGGCAGCGCTTGGCCTCGGCGATGGCCTGCTCCTCTGTCAGCCCCAGGTTCACTTCGCGATCCGGATCCTGGAGCCGCTCGCCCATCGGGACCGTGGCCGTTTCCGCCCGGGGTTGCTTGGGGTAATAGTCGAGCCGCATCTTGTCGTGCGGAATAACAGGAGGCGGAGTGTTGACCTCCGGCGTCAGGCCCCGCAGGCGGGCATGGATGGTCTCGGCGGCGCGGCGGCCATGGAAGATGGCGGTGGTGGCGATCCCCAGCTCCAGGACGTCGCCGCCGGCAAAGGTCCCCGCCACGGCCGTCTCCCCACGTTCGTCTACCGGGACCCCCCCGCGTTCGCCCCGGAAGGACTCCAGCCCGGCGAATTCCGGCTCCTGGCTGATGGCGGCGATGATGGTGCTGGCCCCGACGAAGAACTCCGAGCCCGGGATGGGCACGGGCCGGCGTCGGCCGCTCTTGTCGGGCTCCCCCAGCTCCATCCGCAGGCAGGTGAGGCCGGTGGCGCGGCCATCCTCGGCGACCACCACCTGGGGGGCCGCCAGGAACTCGATGTGGACCCCCTCCTGCTCTCCCTCTTTCACCTCCTGCTTGACGGCCGGCATCTCCTGGATGGTCCGGCGGTACAGGATCGTGGTCTTGGCCCCCAGGCGCACCGCCACGCGGGCCGCGTCCACGGCCGTGTCCCCGCCGCCCACCACCACGACGGTGTCTCCCACCTCCAGCCGCTCACCGGCGTTCCCGCGGTGGAGGAACTCGACACCCGACAGAACGTTTGCGGCATCCTCGCCCGGCACCCCCAGGCGCATCCCCCTGTGGGCGCCGATGCCGACGAAGATGGCGGCGTAGTCGGTACGAAGCTTCTCGTAGGCCACATCCTTCCCCACCGCCGTGTTGCAGCGGAGTTCCACGCCCAGGGAGAGGATTCGATCAATCTCCGCATCCAGGACATTGCGCGGCAGGCGGTAGGTCGGAATACCGTAGCACAGCATCCCCCCCGCCTTGGGAAAGGCCTCGAACACCGTGACCGGGTAGCCGCGGCGGGCCAGTTGGTACGCACACGAGAGGCCGGCCGGCCCCGAGCCGATGACCGCGATCTTTTCCGCGTGGCGTTCCTCCGTCAACCGCTTCAGCGGGAGACCCTTCTCGATCGCGAAGTCTCCCACGAACCGTTCCAGGCAGTTGATGGAGGCCGGGGCGTCAAGCTGGGCCCGGTTGCAGCGGCCCTCGCACAGGTGGGGGCAGACGCGACCGCAGACCGCCGGGAGGGGATTCTTCTCCGTGATGAGATAGAAGGCCTGCCCGAACGCCTGGTCATAGGTGATGCCGTTCTTCTCGGCCTGGGCGATCGTCGTGAGGATCCCCCGGATGTCCGTGCGGTTCGGGCACCCATCGGAGCACGGCGGGGTCTTGAGCACGAACAGGGGCCGGAGCGGCGAGGTGAAGCGGTCGCTCGGCCCCACAGCCCCTCCCGCCCCGAGTTTGCGGACCTTCTTGACGACAACCGCCACGCTTGATCTCTCCTTTCTGGTGCTTCGACGCTTTCAATGCGCAGTCGAGGCGCTGGCTTCCCCCCGCGCTGGACGGCGAGCAAGGACTTTGCCAGCCCACCAATGCGCTGCAAAGGCTCGCGGAACAGACGGAGGGGGCAGAGAGCCCAGACGGACTGTGTTACCGAAAGGTAACGGTGAATCGGGATGCGTTACCCTTGGGTAACATCGGGCGGCCAGGAGATCCCCAGATGCTTCAGCTTTTTCCATAGGGTCTTCCGGCTGATCCCGAGGATCCGGGCCGCCTGAGCCCGATTGCCCTCCGTGAGGTGGAGCACGGAGATGATGTGCTCCCGCTCTGCCTGTTCCCGCACCTTGCCGAGGAGCCGGTCTTCGACCTCGGGAGAGAGCTGGTGCAGGACGTGCGCTGCTCGTCTCACCTCGAAAATCCTCGCAGAGTCCGTATCCGCCACGAGCCTAATGCCTCACCGCCGCCGCATGCCGCCGCGCCCTGAGCCAGCCGTGTGGTCCAGGACCACGATGGAGAGCCAGCGGAGGAAGAATGCCCACGTCATAAACTGCGCTCCTGCCGACCGGGTCCCGGGACGCCCCCGGGCCACGATGCATTCGATGCGCGCCGTTCTTGCAGGAAAATCGATCCGGATGGAAGGGGGAGGGCCACAGGCCACGCTGATGTCCCTTGACAGTCTTGCGCCGCGGGGACACGGAGCGATTCCGTGCCCCCGCGGCGAACAGGGAGTCAGGGCCAAGGTCTTACTTGATTACCGGCGCCGGGAAGATGTACCCGCCGAACAGGATGTACGCCAGGATCAACGTCCAAAACACGTTGAAGGCCTGGGCCACCAGGAAGGCCGCGGCCGGCCGGCCGCCTTCCATGGTCGCCAGCTCGGTGAACTTCGTATCCAGGCCGATGCACACGAAGGCCAGGGCGAACCACACCGTCCGGAGGCCGCTCAAGCTCCCCCCGACAGCCTTGACCGTCCCCGTGCTCAGGAAGAACGAGAAGAAAATCGAGGCCACCAGGAAGCCCAGGACGAACTTCGGGAACCGCTCCCAGATGACTCTGGCGCTCGGCCGCTCCCCGGTCAGGGCGCCTGCCTTGAAGGACCAGACAACCGCCAGGATGAACGCCGCCACGCCGATCAGGACGTTCTGGGAGAACTTCACGATGACGCCCGTCTTCATGGCGGCATCGCTGATCAGAGCCCCCGCCGCCACCACGGAGCCGCTGGTGTCCAGCGTGCCGCCCAGCCAGGCCCCCCCGACGACGTGCGGAATCTCGAAGGCCTTCACGATCCACGGCATCAGGACCATCATGGGAACGGCACACACCAGGACGATGGAGGTGACGTAGCTGAGCTTCTTCTTGTCGCCCTGGATCGCCCCGCAGGCCGCGATGGCGGCCGAGACGCCGCAGATGGAGACACCGGTTGCCAGGATGGCGGCGAAGTCGTCATCCACGTGGAGTTTCTTCGCCAGCCACCAGCAGACGTACCAGACCACGCTCACGACTAGGAGGGCCTGGATGATCCCGTAAGCGCCCGCTTGCAGGATCTCCCCGAAGAGGATTCCGGTTCCCAGGATCACCAAACCGGTCTTGATGTAGTACTCGGTCCGGACCCCCTCTTTCAGCCAGCCGGGCACTCCCAGGACGTTGCTGATGAAAAGGCCCAGGAACAGCGCCCAGAGGACGAACTCCAGCCCCCAGTAGGTCACGGTGTAGTTTCCGGCAATGACCATGGAGAGCCAGGCCAGGATGTAGACAACCGGGAAGCCCACCATGAATTTCCCCACGGGAGCGCCCATGAGGGCGATGCCGATCGTGGCCAGAATCAGGTAGCCGATTCCGATGAGGATCGCCCGCCAGATGTTCTCCCCCGAGAACACCTTTCCGGGGAGCTGGCCTGCCGGCGTGACGAGCCCCTTACTGGCGGTGTCCGCCCTCGACTTGAGCCCGGAATCCTTGGCCTGCTTCCCCACATCGCCGAGCTTCTTCGCCGCATCCCCGATGGCCTTCCTGTCCCCGGTCCCCATGGCGGCCTTGAGGCCCGTCGCCGCCGCCAGGAGATCGGCCTCCTGCTTCTCCCCGGCCGCCTTGACGACGCCGTCCACCACGGGCGTCATCGTGGCGATCAACTTGGTGAACTCGCCGCCGGTGGTCCACTTGAACCCCGGCAGCTTGACTTGGACCCCCAGGAGGATCAGGGCAATGATCAGGAAGCCCAACCAGACTGCCAGCCAGTCCTCCTTCTTGAAGAGGTCCGCCCATCCGCCTTCCGCCTTCTTCTTTTCCTTTTCGCCGGGCATGGCCAATCCTCCTCTATGAAGAAACAATGAATCGCCCGCGCACACTCCTTCCCCTCCCGACAATAGCAAGGACCTTGCCGGGAAGCCGCGCGCCTCGGGGCAAATGGAGACCTTGAAATGTCGCGCAGTTAGACGCTACGGGAGAGGCACCGGCAAGGCCAAAGATGTTACCGGCGGGAAACAGGTCGCAGGAGGAGGTTACCGATCGGAAACGCGCATCGGGATGTCACAGTGTGGATAACCCCAAATCCCTTTACAATTCCTTCATCTCCCCTGTGGGGAGATGTAGCGCCTCAGAAAGATCGGGATGCCCACGGCCCGGGTCATGGCCATCCGGAGGATGGGGGCAAGGAGGTCCTCCACAAGGGGCAGGGATTCACCGGTCTCCCCCGCTGATACCGCTTTCGCAGAGTTGAAACGTCGCACCAAGTGGATCAGACATTTAGCTTCCAAAGGGTGTCCGGTACTTTTTCATTTCATTGTGGCGGGGACCAGAGTCAGGAGCCTTTCAGTGTCCTGCTAAGTACTTGGGGGGTAAGACTTACTGGGCTCTGAACTCCCTGCGAGGGCCGCCTCCTCATTTCACAGCAGTCACAGCGCTCTCAAGAGCCAGTTGCACCTCGTCTTTCTCATCGTTTAGGACTACTGGTGGTTCCCAAACGCGCTTTTCCACAAGGGTCGGCGCACGCTCAAGCGCACCAAGCGGCTCGATGCCCATGGCAGTAAGTCGCTCGAGGAGTTCGCCAAGGACCTCGTCCCTCCGTAACGTCCACGTCGAGGCAAAACACCGCCAGAACACCCAGCCCGCCCGCTCAAGGACGCGCTGGCGGTTCATGTCGTGCGCCCACCGGTCGGGTCCGTGGAATTCATCCCCATCACACTCTATGGCCAGCCGCAGTTCCCCTGCGCCTTCGACCACCAGGTCGATGCGATAGGCCCCGGTCTTCACTTGCGGGATGGCACGATACCCCCGCGACGAAAGCTCCTTGAAGACCTGCCGCTCGAACTCCGATTCGCACCGGCTGATGAGGTCTTCAGCTTCCTCCTTGTCGACGACGAGCGGCGCGTCGAAGTGCGAGAGAAGCGTCAGGCGCAGGTCCTTTTCCGAGAGGTCTGACGCCTTTACCGACCGCACGAGGTACATCCGGTCTTTGGCGCGGCTGGCCGCCACGTTGAACCGCTGGTCAAAGAGATTCCCTGAAATCGCCTTGCAGTTTTTCGTGTCCACCACCAGTGAGAGGAACATGATATCCCGCTCGCTGCCCTGGAAAGTCCGGGCATCACCGCACTCAAATCGGCGGTGAAGCAGCTCGCTCGGGTCGCACCGCTGACGCACCAGGGAGTCGATGTGCTTCGCCTGCCCCATGGCGAGCAGCGAGACAACCCCTACCGTGCGGCCCCTGAACTGCTCGTTGGCTAGCAGCTTCTCGATCTCATCCGCGATGACCTGCGCCTCTCTGTCGTTGCAGTCATGCCCATCCCGATAACCTGATGGCACGTAGATGTCGACCAGTGGCGGGTCGATTCGTTCCGAGGCCTTAGGTATGCGAATGGGTTGGATCCCGCCCTTGTAGAACACCCGGTTCGAGTAGGCGATGATGGGCGGTACGCACCGGAAGTGCTCGCGGAGCATGACCTGCTGAGCCGCGAAGACTCGCGCCGCGAGGTCATAGAGTGATTTCTCGGGTGTCATCTCCGTGCCGTACGGCTGGTCAGCAAGGAAGCGCGCTTTCAGGTTCTGGATCTTCTGGCCGGAAATAAAGCCCGCGTCTGGCGAGACTTGCTTGTCGTCGCCGACCACGAGGATTTTCTTCCCCCGGAGGATGGCAGGCAGCGCCCAGAGATCGGACTGGCTCGCCTCATCCACAATCACGAGGTCGAAGCCGCCGATTTCGGGGGGCATCGCTTCCGAGATGCGGGCGTGGCTCATTATCCAGCAGGGAACCGCGCCTGCGGCGTCAAGCATTGCCTCGCGGGCATCACGCCGATAACGTGTCGCGTTCGGCCCGGTGCCTTGGCCGATTCTCCGGATGGCCGTGGCATAGCCAGCCAGCGCTTGCAACACCTTCTGTGTGGAGTTCCGTTTTGTGGCGAGCCACGCCGCCTTCGCGACCATTTCTCGATATAGTCGCGCAAGCCCTCCTTCGAGGTCGCGGCGGCGAGCGGAAAGCGCCACAAGCTCTGCACGAGACTCGATGCCGTCTAGGTAAGAACGCATGCGCGCCCAGTTCCAAGCCGCCCGCCACGCCACTTGGAAGATGCCGTCTTCGCCGGAGGCGGTTACCGGAACTAAACGAATGCGCGCTCCGAACTTCTGGGCTCCGGCCGCCTCAATACACCTGGCGAAATCTTGCACGACCGCAAGTTCCACGGATAGGGCTGCGATTCGCCGCAGTTCGGCAACGAATTCCGTGTATCGGGCGGCCATACGCTCGGAGGCGAGCGTAGGGTTGCCAAGCTCGTTTGCAATGAAGGCGCGCAGCTCATCGGACACTGGCCCGGACTTGCCGGCGAGTTTCTCCTGGAGGGTTGCGAGGTGCGTTGCGGCCCGCGATAGCTCCGCGCGCCTGAGATGCCGCATCAGTTGCTCACGGACCGACCCGAGCTGCTTTGCGTTCCCCGCAAGCTCTGTGACTGGGGCACGGTCGAAGACCGCTTCGGCCTGCTTGGGGAGGACAGCGTCGTACTTCGTTGCAAGTTGGTGGGCCGTGTCCTTTCGGCAAGCCTGCGTTGCGGGCAGCCACCCTCGCCTGCAGATCGTCGATTAGCGCAGCGGGCCGAGGAAGAGTGCGATCCCGGTGGCGACGCACCGGTCGACTTTGGCCTGCCCGGCGGGCGTCGGCATGAGGTGGGCGCAGGACTGACAC
>JACQVO010000021.1 GCA_016209725.1 Candidatus Methylomirabilota bacterium
AGGCGGGACCAGCACCCGGTTCGGGTCGCTTCGGATCACCGCGGGATCGACGACCTCCTCGGTCAGCAGGATGAGCCGCCGGCAGGCCATTGCCGCCTCGACGCTCACACCGAGATTCCCCCAGCAGTGGGCCGCGCCTTCGCTGTCGGCGCGCTGGGCATGGAGGATCGCCACGTCCGGCTGCAAGGCGGGCACCAGGACCAGCGGCTCGCCATTCCAGGGCGCTTCCCACGACCGGAGGGTCGGATTCGTCTTCAGGATGTCGGAGCCCAGGAGGGTCTTGGTGGGGATGAAGGGGATGCCCATGGCCCCCGCCTGGAGGGCGAGGGCCAGGCTGAAGTTGCTGTGATCATGAATCTCGATCCGGCGGGGGATCCCCTGCTCGGCGGCCCGCCGATAATTGTGGCCGAGGCCCGCGCTCACGTTGCCGACCCAGGCGGCGATGACCCGCTCCACGCAGCCGGCCCCGATGAGCTGGTCGAACAGGATATCCGATATGGGGCCCACCAGGCCGAGATCGCGACGCCCCTGCCGGATGATCTCGTGCCCGGCGGCGAAGGGAATGAGGGCCTCCAGGGCCGCCCCCATCAGGACGCTCACCCCATCGGGGACGTAGCGTCGGATCGCCTCCTCCATGGACATCAGTTTGGGCGTCACAGGCCCCTCGTCCTCCCTGTCCGGTTCTTGTTCTGCTGATCTTGGGATTCAGTCGCTATCACCGCGGGTCACAAGCGTTCTGCTGTTCGACCGTTCGGCTGTTCGGCTGTTCCCGAACTGCCGAACAATCGAACCGCCGAACTGCCGAACGATGTTGATCAGCCGCGCAGTCTGAACCGCTGGATCTTCCCCGTGGCCGTCTTGGGCAGCTCCGACACGAACTCGATCCAGCGGGGATACTTGAAGGGCGCGATGGCCTCCTTGGCGAAGCCCTGCAACTCCCGGGCGAACTCCGCCGTCGGCTGAATGCCGTCCTTGAGGACGACGAAGGCCTTCGGCTTCACCATCTCATCCCGGTCCCGCGCCCCCACCACCGCGCATTCCAGCACGGCCGGATGCCCCAGGAGGGCATTCTCCACCTCGATGGGCGACACCCAGATGCCTCCCACCTTCAGCATATCGTCCGAGCGGCCGGCGTACCAGAAATAGCCGTCGGTGTCCCGGCTGTAGCGGTCGCCGGTCCGGACCCATTCGCCCAGGAACGCCTGCTTCGACTGCCGGTGCCGATTCCAGTAGAACGCCGCCGCCGAGTCTCCCTTGACCAGGAGATCGCCCACCGCTCCCGGGGGGGCGTCCCGGCCCTCCTCGTCCACGATCCGCGCCGCGTAGCCCGGGACCACCTCGCCGGAGGAGCCGGGGCGCGCGCGGCCCGGACGGTTCGAGATGAACGTCTGGAGCATCTCCGTGGAGCCGATGCCGTCCAGGATCTCCAGCCCAAACAGCTTCTGCCAGCGGTGGAAGATGGCGGGCGGCAGCGGCTCCCCCGCCGAGACGCAGCACCGCACCGACTGCATCAGGCCCCGGACGGCCCTGGTCCCCTCACCCTCGGCTTTGCGTTCGGCCAGGTGAAGCATCGTCCCGTACAGCGTGGGCACGGCATAGAAGACGGTCGGCCGGTGCCGCCGGATCACCTCGAAGATGGCTTCGGGCAGGGGGCGCCCGGGATACAGGACGGCCGATGCCCCGACGCTGAAAGGGAAGTACAGGTTGTTGCCCAGACCGTAGGCGAAGAAGAGCTTGGCGGCGGAGAAGGTGATGTCCCCCTGGCTGAGGGCCAGCACGCCCTGGCCCATGGATGCCGCGCAGCAGACCATGTCGTGCTGGAGGTGGACCGTGCCCTTGGGAAAGCCGGTGCTCCCCGACGAGTACAGCCAGAACGCCACGTCGTCCCGGGAGGTGTCGGCCGGCTCGCACGGCTCACCCGCCTGGCGCGTCAACTCATCGTACTCCAGGCACCCGTCCGGGTCGCCGCCGATCACGATAACGTGCCGGAGATGCCGGCAGCGCTCCCGGACGGGGCGGAGCGGCTCCCACAGCTCGCGGTGGACGAGGAGCGCCCTGGCCCGGCTGTCCTGGGGCATGTACTCGTAATCGGAAGGCCGCAGGAGGGTATTGAGGGGAACGGGCACCATGCCCACCCGGATGGCGCCGAAGAATCCCGCGATGAATTCCGGGGAATCCAGACACAGGAGGGCGATGCGCTGCTCCGCCTCCAGGTCGAGGGCCCGCAGGGCGTTCCCCCACCGGTTCACCTGCGAGGCGATCTCCCGGTAGGTGTGGGCCCGGCCCTCGTGCCAGACGGCGATCTTGTCGCCCCGTCCCGCCTGGAGATTGCGGTCCACGAAGTGGACGGCCGCGTTGAACCGCTCGGGAATGTCGAGGTGCATGCGACGAACTCACCTCATCCGCAGATTACGCAGACCCCCCTCCCACTCCCTCCCCCTCAGAGGGGGGAGGGGCCGGGTGGGGGTGGAATCTGCGAAATCTGTGTAATCTGTGGATAAACTGGAAGTTGTCTCTCATCTCAGGGGAATCCGGCGAGTTCGCGGAGGGCCCGGGAGACGAACACGCGCGTCATGCGCTTGCGGTACGCCAACGTCAGATCGGTATTGTCCAACGGCTTCGCCGGCCCGTAGGCCGCCATGGCCGCCTCCTCGATCAGCTCGGGCGTGAGCCGCCTGCCCAGCAGACGCTCTGCGGCCTCCCTCGCCTCCACGGGATGGGTGGCCACGGCCCCCAAGACGATGCGGGCGTCCGTGCAGGTCCCATCGCCGGCGAGGCAGAGCGAGGCGGCCACGCCGAGGATGGGAAAATCGAAGGAGCCGCGCCGGCGCAGCTTCCAGTAGGTGCTCCGCAGGCCGTTGCCGGGGGGCAGGAGGATGGCGGTAAGGATTTCCTCCGGCCGTTTCGCGAGATAGGCGATCCCGTCGTCGTGGTACAGGGCAGCCGCCGGGAGGCTGCGCTCGCCATCCGGACCGGCGAGGATCACCGTCGCCCCCAGCGCCATCATCACCGGCGCGGTGTCCGAGGAAGAGACGGCCACGCAGCGCGGGCTCCCCGGCGCCACCAGGCAGATATCCCCATCCCGCTTCATGCAGAAGCCGATGGCGCGCCGCCATTCGTAGGATTGGTTGTAGTAGTTGCACCGCGTATCCACGCACAGGTTCCCGCCGATGGTCCCCATGCGCCGGATCTGCGGGGTGGCCACGCTCCCCGCCGCCATGGCCAGGGCCGGATAGCGGGCGCGGATGGCCGGGTGGAGGCTGATCTGGTGAAGCGGCGTGGCCGACCCGATGCGCATCCCCAGCCGGGGATCGCCGCTCACGCCCTGAAGCTCCGGCAGGTGCCGCAGGCCCACCAGGATCCGGGGGTCGAACTGCAGCCGCTTCATGTTGGGATAGAGGTCGGTCCCCCCGCTGACGAACATGCCGTCCGGCCCGGCGTCGGCCATCATCCGGGCGGCCTCTGCCAGGCTCTTGGGCGCGACATAGCGGAAGGCGGGCAATCGCATCATGGGGCAGACACCCCGTTCAATGGAAAATTGATAAGCGGACGTTGTCTTGTAGTCAGTTGTCTGTAGTCGGTTTTGCACCCAGTGTAGTGACTCCCAAATTCCTTCACAAATCCGCTCGCCCTGAGCCTGTCGAAGGGTGCGGAATCCGGGCTTCGACAAGCTCAGCCCGAACGGGCTCCGGGTAAAGCCATTCCCGGGTCGGTACACTATCCTCCAACCGGCTGGACCACGACTGGCTCCGGGAAAACGACCGACGGCAGGCGGCCGTTTCCCGGCGCCTCCGGCGCGCGGCCCCGTCGCTTGTTTTCCAGGGCCTTCGCGATCTTCTCGGGCGAGGCCGGGACCTCGTCGATCCGCACGCCCACCGCGTCGGAGATCGCGTTCAGCACCGCCGGAACCACCGGGAGGTGGACCCCCTGCCCCACCTCCTTGGCGCCGTAGGGCCCCGCCGGGTCCAGGGTCTCGACCAGGATGGATTCCATCTCGGGCGTCTCCAGGAAGGTGGGGCTCTTGTACTCCAGCATGGAGGGGATCTTGTGGACGCCCTTGCGGAAGACCTGCTCCTCCATGAGGGCCTCGCCCAGGGCCATGTAGACGCTCCCCTCGATCTGGCCGATCACCAGGATCGGGTTGATGGCCTTCCCGACGTCGTGGGCCAGCCATACCTTGTCCACCGCGATGAAGCCGGTCTCGGGATCCACGGTCAGCTCGACCGCCGCCGCCGAGTAACTGTAGGTCGGCGTCGGGCCGACGCCGGCGCCCTTGTATTTTCCCAGGCCTTTCGGCGGTGTGTAACTCCCCACGGCGCCCAGCGTGCCGAATCGGGCCTCGGCCAGCACGGCGGCCTCGACGAAGGGCATGCCGGCCGCGGGATTGTCCCGGTCGAAGATGCGGCGGTGCGCGGCGCGCAGCCGGTCCGCCGGGACGCCCAGTTTCTCCGCCGCCACCTGGAAGAGGAGCGCCTTGAGTTTCCGCCCCGCCTCGATCGTCGCATTGCCGGTCATCAGGGTCACCCGGCTGCTGTAGCTCCCCAGGTCCACGGGCGTGAGATCGGTGTCGGCCGTGACCACGCGGATGTCCTCGGGCTCGATCCCCAGCTCTTCGGCCGCGACGTAGGCCAGGACCGAGTCGGATCCCTGGCCGATGTCCGTGCTGCCGCAGAAGACGGCCACCCCGCCCCCGCGGTCGATCTTGATCTGCACGCCCGAGTGCGGCAGGGCGTTCCAGTAGATGGGCAGCCCCGCCCCGCTGATATAGGCGCTGCCCGCGAGGCCGATGCCGCGGCCGAAGGGAAGCTTGCCGTGCTTTGCCTTCCACCCGGACCGTTCCACCACCCGGTCCAGGCACTCGCCCAGGCCCACCGTCCCGATCCGGAGCTGGTTCACCGTCACCGAGTCGGGCGGGACGAGGTGCCGCCGCCGCATCTCGTAGGGGTCCAGGCCCAGGTGCTCCGCGATCTTGTCCAGGTGCACCTCCAGGGCGCAGCGAGGCTGCGGGGTGCCGTGGCCGCGCTTCGGCCCGCAGGGCGGCTTGTTGGTGAAGACCCGCACCCCTTCGAACTTGTAGCGGGGCACCTGGTAGGTGACGGTCTGCAGCGCGCCGGTGTAGTACAGGCTGGCAACCCCGTAGCTTCCATAGGCGCCGCCGTCCAGGTAGGACCGGAAGTGCATGGCGGTGATGCGGCCATCCCGCGTGACACCGGTCCTGAACCACATCTGCACGGGATGCCGGCCCCGGTGGGCGTAGAAGACCTCTTCCCGGGTGAGGCAGATCTTCACCGGGCGGCCGGTCAGCATGGACAGCTTGCAGACCACGATCTCGTGGGAAAAGGGATCGCTCTTGCCGCCGAAGGCGCCGCCGTTGGGCATGGCGATCACCCGGATGTGGCTGGCCGGCAGCTCCAGCACCTTGGCCAGGGCGCGGTGCACGTAGTGGGGGGTCTGGGTGGCGGACCAGAGGCAGAGCTTGCCGTCGGCGCCGCAGGCGGCCAGGGCCGCGTGCTGCTCCATGGGCAGGTGCGTGCTCCCCTCGTAGAAGAAGGCATCCTCCCGCACGTAGTCCGCCTCGGCGAAGCCCTCCTCCACGTCCCCGAAGGTGAGCGCCACCTCCTTGTGGATGTTGCCCCGGGGACCGTAGTCGTGGATGCGGACATCCTCGCGGCGGAGCGCCTCGTCCAGGTCCATGACGGCCGGCAGGACCTCGTACTCCACCCGGATCAGCCGGCAGGCCGCCTCGGCCGTCTCCTCGTCCAGGGCCGCCACGGCGGCCACCGGGTCCCCCACGTAGCGGACGCGTTCGATGGCGAGGGCCTCCTCGTCCTGGCTGACCGGCAGGATCCCGAACGTGATGGGGAGGGCCCGGCCGGTCAGGACCGCGTGCACGCCGGGCAGCGACTCGGCCGGTCCCGTGTCCACGGAGAGGATGCGGGCGTGGGGGTGCGGGCTCCGCAGGATCTTGGCGTGAAGCATGCGGGGCAGGCTGAGGTCGTCGGCGAACTTCGTCTCGCCCGTGACCTTGGCCATGGCGTCCACCTTGATCAGCGGCCGCCCGATGACGCTGTATTCGCCCTCACTATTTCCCATACCCACTCCCCGGAAACTGGAAACTGGAAGCTGGACACTGGACAACGGAAATTGGAAACTGGAAGCTGGACAACGGAGATTGGAAACCGGAAGCGGGAAGCTGGGAAATCCAAGTTGCCAGTTTCCATTTTCCAATTTCCATTTTCCAAGACGCGACGGCTATTGGCGCGTCATCCGCCGCGCGGCCAGCTCGACGGCCTCGAGGATCTTGACGTACCCGGTGCAGCGGCACAGATTCCCGGCCAGCCCTTCCTTGATCTCGTCGCGCGTCGGCCGTGGGTTCCCGTCCAGCAGCGACTTCGCCGCCACCAGGATGCCGGGCGTGCAGTAGCCGCACTGGGCCGCCCCCAGCTCGGCAAAGGCCACCTGGAGCGGATGCGCCAGGCCCCGCTCGGCCAGCCCTTCCACCGTCAGGATGTCCCGATCCTGAAGTTCGATGGGCAAGGCGAGACAGGAGAGCACGGGTTCGCCGTCCACCAGGACGGTACAGGTCCCGCACTCCCCCAGCTCGCACCCGTGCTTCGTCCCGGTCAGGTTGAGGTCCTCGCGGAGCACCTCCAGGAGCGTCTTGTGCGCCGGGATGTAGACCTCGCGCGTCTCGCCGTTGACGCGAAGCCGGATCAGTTCCTTGTGAACCTCGCGCTTTCCAACTGCGTATTCAGTGCTGCTCACGCTTTTTCTCGCACCCGGGAGGCGTTAGGGGTCAGGCGGAAGGGGAACGTCGCCTCACGCCTTCCGCCGTCCGCCTTCCATTTTCCAATTTC
This sequence comes from Candidatus Methylomirabilota bacterium, assembly GCA_016209725.1. Taxonomy (GTDB): domain Bacteria; phylum Methylomirabilota; class Methylomirabilia; order Methylomirabilales; family 2-02-FULL-66-22; genus 2-02-FULL-66-22. Next base: position 6,858 of record JACQVO010000021.1, read on the forward strand.
CAGTTTCCATTTTCCAGTTTCCCCCTTCACGCCCGCAGCCGGAACCGCTGGATCTTCCCCGTGGCCGTCTTGGGCAGCTCGGGGATGAACTCGATCCAGCGCGGATATTTGTAGGGGGCGATGGCCTCCTTCACGTAGGCCTTCAGTTGCTCCGCCAGTTCCGGCGACGGCCGGTGGCCCTCCTTCAGGACCACGTAGGCCTTGGGCTTCACCAGCTCGTCGGTGTCCTGGGCCCCCACCACGGCGCACTCCAGGACGGCGGGATGGCCGATGAGGGCGTTCTCCACCTCGACCGGGGAGACCCAGATGCCGCCCACCTTCAGCATGTCGTCCGACCGGCCGCAGTACCAGAAGTGCCCGTCGGGATCCTGGTAATACTTGTCGCCCGTCTTGACCCACTCCCCCAGCATCGTCTCCCTGGTCTTCTGGTGCTTGTTCCAGTAGTAGGCGGCGGCCGAGTCCCCCTTGATCAGGAGGTTGCCGACCTCCCCCCGGGGGAGGAGCCGGCCTTCCTCGTCCACGATGCGGGCCTCGTAGCCCGGCACGATCCTCCCCGAGCTGCCCGGGCGCACCTCGCCCTTCCGGTTGGAGATGAAGATGTGAAGCAGCTCCGTGGAGCCGATGCCGTCCAGGATCTCCAGGCCGAACTTCTCCTTCCAGCGGTGGAAGATGGGGGCGGGCAGGGACTCCCCCGCCGAGACGCAGATCCGCACCGACCGGAGCGCCCGGTCGAGGCGCGCCGGCCCGTGACCGCCGCCCGCCTCCTCCTCCGCATCCGCCATCTGAAGCATGGCGGCGTACAGGGTGGGCACGCCGTAGAAGAGGGTGGGACGGCTGGTTGCCAGGACCTCGAAGATCTTGTCCGGGACGGGCCGCCCCGGATGCAGGACCGCCGTGGCCCCGACGCTGAAGGGAAAGTACAGGTTGTTCCCGAGGCCGTAGGCGAAGAACAGCTTGGCCGCGGAGAAGGTGATGTCCTGCTCGCCGATCTCCAGGATGGGACGGGCATACAGCTCGGCGCAGTACACCATGTCGTGCTGCAGGTGCACCGCCCCCTTGGGGAATCCCGTGCTCCCCGACGAGTACAGCCAGAAGGCCACGTCGTCCCGGGAGGTGTCGGCCGCCTCGCAGGTCGGAGGCTGGGGCCGGACCAGCTCATCGTACGCCACCAGGGATCCGGCGCCCTTGCCCACCACGATGATGTGGCGGAGATGCCGGAATCGGTCCCGGACGGGGCGGAGCGGCTCCCACAGGGCCTCGTGGACGACCAGCACCCCGGCCCGACTGTCGTTCAGCATGTACTCGTAGTCGGCCGGCCGCAGCATGGTGTTCATGGGGATGGGGACGGCGCCGATCCTGATGGCCCCGAAAAAGGCGGCCACGAACTCCGGGCTGTCCAGGCAGAGGAGGGCGACGCGATTCTCCATCTCCACCTTGAGGGAGCGGAGGGCATTGCCGAAGCGGCCCACCGCATCCGCCACCTCCTGGTAGGTGAAAGTCCTCCCCTCGCACACCAGCGCGGTCTTGGCCCCCCGGCCCTCCGCCAGGTTCCGGTCCACAAAGTGGGTGGCGACGTTGAAATGGTCCGGGAGATCCACGCGTGGTGCCATCATCTGTGGCCTCGCTTTCCCCGCCGGCCCGCTCGCACCGCCAGTACAAAACTGACAACAGATCCGCCTTTGGCGGAACACCCGGCCACTTCACCCCGGAATCCCATTTGACCGGTTGTCGGTTGTAAGTTCGCCACTTGAAATTGCCAGCCGGTTAGCCCGGATTATTCGTGAATTCGCTTCGTGGCTCGCGGCTGCCCCCCTCACCCTGTCCCTCTCCCACGGTGGGGAGAGGGGATCCAGAAGAGTGCCCCTCTCCCTCGATGGGAGAGGGCGCGGGTGAGGGTGTTTGAAGCCGTTCGTGAATAATCCGGGTTGGGCGGGTCAGCCCGCCCGGGGCGCGATCCAGCCGGGCTCCTGGAAGATCTGGTCCAGCAGCTCCTGGTCGGCCGGCGTGGGGAGTTGGGACGCCAGGGCGCTCTCGTATTGGCTCGATTCCACCGGTTCGCCGGTCACGCTGAAGCGCTGCCCGGCGTACGTCCCGATGGCCCGGTTGAACGTGATGTCCGGAACGAAGAGCTTGGGGGTGTCCTCCGGGATCATGCGGTTCAGTTTCTCCACCAGGGCCACGCATTCCTGCCGGTAGAGTTCCCGGTTGTGGGCGTTCAACTGCTCCTTGTCGGGCGAGGACGTGTTCTGGTCCTCGTCGTAGCGCCCCTTCAATCCCCACTCGTAGGCCCACTGCGAGGTCGCCGAGCCGTCCTTCCCGAACAGATCGAAGGCCGTGGGGATCCACTTGTTGAAGTAGCGCTGGATGATGGGCGTCGGGATCTTCCCCGCCTTCAGGATCCGGATCAGCCCGTTGTTGCCCGTCCCCAGGTGGAAGGACTCCTCCTTCAGCATGGGCCCCATGCTCTGCGCCAGGGGGGCGAAGGCCGAGAAGCTCAGCATCTTCAACTGGAACTTTCCGTCCCGGTCGATGAACTGGGTGTAGACGAAGAAGTCCAGCCAGTTCTTGACTTCCAGATTGAACGAGCCCAGGAGGCGCTGGTTGTAGTAGGCGTGCCGCTCCAGGAGTTTCTGCGCCTCGATGCGCCCCGAGTACCCGAAGTGGTTCACCAGGATGTGGGACATCTGGACGCCGTGCCGCATCTCCTCGCACATCACCCGGGCCAGGCAATCCAGATCGTAATCGCCGGGCGCCGTCTCCAGGAGCCGGCGCTGCTGCTCCACCGAGGCGAATTCGGTGTCCCCCTGGACGACGATGAGCTGCTCCAGCGAGTCTCTGATCCGCTGGTCCGGGACGTGCTGGAGGGTCCGCCAGCGCGGCTGGCCCCGGAAGGCGCCGAAGCGGATCTCGGGGTGTTCCAGCTCCCCGTACATCGGCGCGGGCCGGTAGTCCCGGAGTTTGGGATGCTCGCGGAGACCGATCTCGCGCTGCCACTCGCGGAACAGATCGACCCAATCGTCAAAGGTCGAAATCCTGGCCATGACCCCCCCCTATGAAATGCGGAATGCGGAGTGCGGAATCCGACCATTCCGCATTCGTGTCAGTGCCCGCGGAACGAGGGCACCCGCTTGTCCACGTAGGCCTGCAGGCCCTCTTTGGCGTCCCCGCTCTCGAACAGTTGCTGCTGCATCTCCCGCTCCAGGGCCAGGGCATCCTGGAAGCCCACCTCGATCCCCGACTGGACGGAGCGCTTGATCCGCCCCACCGCCTTGCTGGCCTTGGCGGGCGGGACGAACTGCCGCGCGTAGGTCAGCACGTCGTCCCAGAAGCTGTCGGCCGGGAAGATCTCATTGACCAGGCCCAGCTCCTTGGCCTCCTCGAAGGGCATGTTCCGCCCCAGGACCATCAGCTCCAGGGCGCGGGCCTTGCCGATCAGCCGGGGCAGCCGCTGGGTGCCGCCGGTGCCGGGCAGGACCCCCAGTCCCACCTCGGGCAGGCCGATCTTGCCGCCGTCCTTCCTGGCCAGCCGGATGTCGCAGGCCATGGCGATCTCCAGCCCACCCCCCACCGTGTGGCCGTTGAGCGCGGCGATGGTGAGCTTGGGCGTCTGCTCCAGCCGGTTCAGCGTCTCGTTGGCGTGCAGGCAGAAGTAGTATTTGAACTGCGGCGTCACCTCCGACAGCATCTTGATGTTGGCGCCGGCCGAGAAGAACTTCTCCCCCTTCCCGCGGACCACCAGGACGTGCACCTCGTCATCGAAGCGGGCCTGGAGAATGGCCTCGTCGAACTCCCGGAACATCTGGTACGTGTACGTGTTGGCGGGAGGATCGTTCAACTCCAGAAAGGCCAGACCCTTCTCCGTGCGGTATTCCACCAGGGACATGCGTCACTCCTTTCGTATGGGCCGCCGCAATGCGACCCCTCGCGGCGATGCTGCCCGCCTCACGGGATGAGGGGCCAAGTAACCCCGCAGGAAGATTCCCAGCATGAAGTCGGCCAGGCGCTTGGCGTCCCCATCCACCTCGGGCCGGTACCAGGTATAGATCCAGTTCATGCTCCCGAACAGGCTCAAGGCGGCGAGGCGAAGCTCTCGCCCGTTCCCCCGCCGGTCGCCCCGGACCTCCCGGAGGATGGATACCAGGCCGTCATAGTAGCGCTTCTTCGTCTGACGGATCCGGGCCAGGTAGTCGCCCCGGAGGGACTCGGCCTCGTGCGAGAGGACCTTCATCTCCTGCATGTGGGCCAGGGAGATCTCCAAGTGGGTGAAGACCAGCAGACGCAGGCGCTCCAGGGGATTGTCCATCGCCTTCGCCCGCTCCTCGAACGTCTCCAGGATCAGCCGGAGGACGTGATCGCAGATGCGGAAGAGGGCCTCGTCCTTGCTCTGAAAGTAATAGTAGTGCCCGGCCAGGCTCATCCCCGTGGCCCGGGCCAGCTCCCGGATGGAGGCGCGATGAAACCCTCGCTCCGCGAACACCTCGGCGGCGCGCCGGAGGACGAACTCCAGCTTCTGGTCGTAGGTCTGGCGGGCCTCGCCAGCCTGCCCGTTGGTGGGACTGGATCGCATGGCGTTTCCGGGATGGAACAATTCGAACGAACGTTCGAATACCTACCAGGACCTCCAGCGGGTGTCAAGGGAAATTCCGGCGGGCCTTCCATGCTATCATACTATTGTATTGACATTTTGAATCGATAGACATATCAGTATGGCGCCATACTGAGGGACCCCGACCCATGGCGGCGCAGAGATCGCGAAAGACGACGGATGCGGTGGAGGCCGAGCGGCTGCTCCAGGCCAAGCTGCCGGCGCACCTGGTGAAGGCCCTGCGCATCCTGGCCCTGGAGCAGGACACAACCGTGAAGGAATTGCTGACCCGGCTCGTGGAGGAGTACGTGGCGCAGCAACGCCGTGCCTCGGGAGGGAGGGGATGAGCCCGTCGGGCACGCGCTGGAGATCAGGCCTCGGGGGGATCGGGCTGGCGCTCCTGGCGCTGGTGCCCGGCCTGGGGTGCGGCCCCGCGGCGCTCTTGATCATGACCGCCGCGGGCGGCGCCGCCGCCGTGAGCGGGGAACCCCAGCGGCTCGCCAACACCCAGGGGCAGGACTTCGACGAGCAGCGCGTCAGCCGGCTCCGGTCGGGGACCCACACGCGGGAGGACGTGGTGAACCTGCTGGGGCAGCCTCAGACCAAAGTCTTCATGGAGCGCGGCGAGGAGTGGGCCTACCGCTACCACGTCCCGCCATCCCTGCTGCGCACAGGGACGGAGAAAGTCCTGACGATTCGCTTCCGGAACGGCACGGTGCAGGAGGTCCGCTACTCCATCAGCGCGCTGTGATGTCGCCGACGGCTCGACCGCGCGCCTACGGGGCGATGACTTTCTTGGCGTCGCGGATGACCGACAGGAGATCTCGCACGAATTCGTGCGTCGTGGCACAGCCTGCCGCGGAAAGGGTCAGGACCACCAGGAGAAGGCGGAATACCCTCCGAATCCAGATGGTCCACGTTCCACCCATGTTTGGGGGCTCCCGGTTACCGTGACCCGGACCCCTGGAATTCCTCCTGGCCCCGGACCATGTCGGGCGTGACGAAATAGGTCCCGGTGCAACCCACCCGGAGCAGGGACTCCGCCGCGGCCTTGCCGCCTCCCGTCACCGCCAGGCTGACCCCCGAGGCCAGCGCCATCCCCGGGCAGATTACCACCGCCTTGAACGGGGCGTAAAAGACGCTGCCCACGACCGCCGCTGCCGTCGCCAATGCCTGTGCCCCTGGCCGGTCGTCCGCCGAGGCGGATGAGGCCGCGGGCGCCGGCATCGGCGGGGGTGCCTGCTGGGCCCACCCCATTCCCGTGGCAACCACTCCGACCCCCAGCGCCAGCAACGCAATCATCGTGACCCGAAGGCCGCCGTTGCACGTCATTGTCCTCTCCTTCCCGGCATTCCCCCCCGATGGATCCGGGTCGCCGGGCCCTTGTCGTCCGCCGCCCGGCCGGAATTGCCGGGAGCAGCCTTGACCCGGGCGATAATGGTCTCTATCGCCCGTCCCGCGTTGACGAACACCTTGGCGAGATCCGCCGGCCCGGCCCGATGGATATGCACCCCGGCGACGACCACCGTCGTGCGGCCCAGCGCCTGCGCCAGGTCCGCGGCGAAGGGCCGCGCCAGCTCATCCTCTTTGTGGCCCACCAAGGTGAAGACCGACGTGCTGGCGCTCCGCCGCCGCGCGTCCGCGCGGCTCGCGCGCGGGATGCTGACGGCCACCGCCCCGACGTGGGGCAGATCCCCACCCACGAGGTTCACGGCCAGACTCTCGTGGGAGAGGAAGACCGTCCCCCAGAGGCGATGGCGCCCGGTCCCGGCCTCGAACTCGAAGTGCAGGGAGGGCGGGGCCGCTCCCGCCGCACCTCGCATCCGTCCCCGGCTGGACCCGTGGCCCTTCATGACGCCTGATGGCGAGGAGGCCGTGTCCCGGTCCACTCCTGGCCCAGGCCGTGGGGGATCCCCAGGCGATCCAGCACCCGGCCCACGGTGTGATTCACGATGTCATCCAGCGTCTTGGGCCGGGTGTAGAAGGCCGGCATGGGCGGGAGGATCACGGCTCCCAGCTCCGCCAGGGCCAAAAGCTGCCGGAGGTGCCCGGCGTGGAGCGGCGTCTCTCGCACCACCACGACCAGGGGACGCCCCTCCTTCAGGGTGACGTCCCCGGCCCGGCACATGAGCGTCTCGGCATAGCAGTTCGCCAGCGCCGACACCGTCTTGATGCTGCACGGGGCGATGATCATCCCGCCGGTCCGGTACGACCCGCTGGCCAGCGCCGCGCCGATGTCGCGGTTGTCATAGACGTGGGTCGCCAGCGCCTCCACATCCTTGATGGGGTAATCGGTCTCCTCCAGAATCGTCCGCTTGGCGGCCGCGCTGATGATGAGGTGGGTCTCCACGTCCGGGACGCCTCGCAGAACCTCCAGCAGGCGGATTCCGTAGATGGACCCGCTGGAGCCCGAGATCCCGACCACCAGCCTCATGGCTCTCTCCGCAGGCCGTCCACCACGGCCTGCCATCCCTGGAGGACCTGCTCCGGAGGCCCTCCGGGATCAAAGGTGATCCCTCCGGTGAGGCGCGCCCCGGGCTCGAGATCCTCCCGCGCCTGATCCGCCAGGACCGCCTCGACCGTCGCCTCGAAGCGCGACAGTTCAGCCAAACCGTCCATGGAGTCCTGTTGCTCCACCGCCGCCGTCTTCAGGTAGTAGGCGGCCCCCGGCCCGATGAGACACACCGTCAGCTTCCCGTTCCGGCGCAGATTCTCGGAGGTTCGGCTCGTGCGGTAGAGCGCCAGCCGCAGGCGACGCCGGTCCACCGCCACCACCTCGCCGTAGGAGAGCATGGCGGGGTGCGGCCACCCCTCCGGGTCCGCCGTGGTGATCAAGACGGCCTGACCCATCCGGGCCGCCAGGTCCCGTCCACCCAGAAGCTCCCACAGGAAATCCGGCAGCATGTTCCCCAGCGCCCTCGACACGACGCCCTCACTTCCGGCGGGCCACCAAGAGCAGGCCGAGGCCCGAGGCCACCACCAGGAGGAAGCTCACCACCTGGGCGGCGCGGAGACTTCCCAGCATCAGACTGTCGATCCGCAGGCCTTCCACGAAGAAGCGACCCATGGAATACAGGCCCAGATAGCACAGGGTCAGGGCACCCGGCCTCCCCTGCAGCCGCTTGCGCAGCCCGAACCACAAGAGGGCGAACACCAGGAGGTTCCAGAGGGACTCGTACAGAAACGTGGGGTGGAAGTATTCGTAGCCCGCCAGGTGCGGCGGGCGATGGGCGGGGTCAATGTACAGCTTCCATGGCAGATAGGTCGGGACGCCAAAAGCCTCCTGGTTGAAGAAATTCCCCCAGCGGCCGATAGCCTGCCCGATGGCCACGCCGGGCACCATGATGTCCGTCGTGACCGTCAGGGGCAGCCTGGCGTGCCGGCAATACAGCACGGTCGCCACGGCCCCGGCGATCAGCCCGCCGTGGATGGCGAGCCCCCCCTCCCACACAGCCAGGATCCTGCTCGGATTGGCGCCATAGTAATCCCAGTTGAACAGCACATAGTAGAGCCGCGCGCCCAGCAGCGCGACGAGGACCGTCAGGACGATGGCATTCAGCAGCTTGTCAGGGTCCTGGCCCCGCCGGATGGCCTCCCGGTGTGCCAGAGTGGTCCCCAGCAGGACGCCGGTGGCGATCAGGACACCGTACCAGCGGACGGCCAATGGTCCGAACTGCAGGGCGATGGCCCCGGGTGAGGAGAACATGAATTGCCCTCGTGGAAATTGGAAACTGGAAATTGGAAATTGGTTACGACTCGACCAAGAGTGGTCGGCAGCTCGACGGTTCGACAGTCCACAATTCCCGGGGCGAACTGCCGAATCCGCCACAGGCGGAAGCAGCCGAACGCCTTCCGTTCTTAGTCGCGAAACGCGTACCGGAACGTCGTGAACAGCATACAGTAGGCCGCCTTGAGGCTCCCCAGCAAGGTCCCGGCCACCTTGGATGTGCCGATCCGTCTTCTATGCGTGACCGGCACCTCGTGGATCCGATAGCCCCGCTTGGCCGCCTTGACGATCATCTCGACCGGCCAGCCGTACGTCCGCTCCCGCATGTCCAGAGCCACGAGGTCCGCCCGACGGATCGCGCGGAACGAGCCGAGGTCGGTGATGCGGGCGCCGACCAAGCATCGCACGAGGCGCGCCGTCAGCCAGTTCCCCATGACCGCGTGGGGGGGCATGGCCCCCGCCTCGCGCCGACCCAGGAGGCGCGAGCCGATCACCAGGTCCGCCTCCCCCCAAAGGAGCGGTCTCAGAACGCTGGCCACTTCCTCGGGTTGGTCGCTGGCATCCCCGTCCAGGTAGACCAGGATGTCGGCATCGGATGCCGAATCGAGCCCTGCCTTGCAGGCCGCACCATACCCGCGCCTGGGTTCCGTCACCACCCGGCCGCCGGCCGTCGCCGCCACCTCGGCCGTCCGATCGGTGCTCCCGTTGTTGACGACGATGACCTCGGCTACCAGGTCACGCGGGACGGCCGACACCACGCGGCCGATGGATCCCTCCTCGTTCAGCGCCGGGATAACGGCCACGATCCTCACGGCGACCACAATAGTCGGGGATTCCGCGCGAAGTCAAGCGCGAACCGCTTCACGGAAATCATCAACCGCCAAGGCACCCAGCGCTGGCGCTGGGTACCCGGAACGCCAAATCCTCTGGGGCGGATGGGGTTGTACCCGCCGCCCTCTGGCCAATTGGTCATTGGTCATTGCGTCATTGGTCATTTATGAGGGACGCGGAATGAGGGACGGTCATGATATTATGCCATTTATCCCTGGGGGAACACCAGTCCTTGCTCTTTCACTACGCGCTCTCCGCGGAGGACGGCCCGACTGACTGCCGGCTGGGTCAGGCCCAGTCTTGCGGCTACGACAGTGCCCGGTAGACCCAACTTCCGGACGGCCCAATAGCAGAGTATGCTACGGTACCGGGCTCGCCGTCGGACCTTGCTGGGTGTCAACAGGTCAGCCGCCGGGACACCGGCGTCGGCGGCGACTCGACGCAGGAGCCAGTCAAAATCATAGCCGTGACTAAGTAGTTGGTGGCGCCACTCCATCACCTCCCCTCCCGCTTTGAGGGCGGCCTCCACAAACTCGCTCTCTCCCAGAATTCGCTCATCGCCGTGGAGGCGGTTGCCCAGTCGGCGGCGCTCCGTCAGGGCCGCCCAGCCCCCAGCACTTCGGACCAATCCTCCCCCGGTCAACTCCGGGCGGCGGCCCTGGGGGATCCCATCCGCCACAAAGTCGCGGTACGCCCGACGGGCAACGGCCGCGCGGGCGCTGAAGTGCGCCAGCACCTCGCTGACAGCTTGCCATGGGCGGGAGGTCTGGCCCACAAGGGCACTATGTCCACTCCACGGGTAACAGTCCAGCGCGCGGAGGTCTTTTACCAACCCGGCGCGAAGGGGGTTGAGGTGGAGGTACCGCACCAGTTCGAGCAGGTATGGCTCATCCTGACACAGGATGGACTTGTAGCGGTTCTGGAAGAGGTACCCATGGCGGCGATGGCGCCGGTTGAATGCACTCGCATAGCCGGTGAGGAGGCGGCGCATGACCGTCGTCAGGGGGACGGCCCCGGTGCGGAGCAGGAGGTGGACGTGGTTGGAGAGCAGGGCCCACGCGTAACACGGCGTTCCGGTTGCAGTCAACACCCGACCCAGTTGTCCGACGAAGGCGGCCCGGTCGGTGTCATCCCGGTTGATCGGCCGCCGCTCGATCCCCCGGCATATAACGTGGTGCAGGGCCCCGGGTGCGTCGAGGCGCGCGTGACGAGGCATGGGAGGCGAATATCACAACGGGGAGGTGAAGGCAAGTCATTAATTCATGACCGTCCCTTAATTCCTTACGCACCGCCTAGCGCTGGTGGCGGGTGCGGGACCCCCGCTCCGCCCCGGAGGACGGCCGGGGCGCCCCCATCTCCTTCCTGGGCACGATGTGGTAGGCCACCCCCTCGATCAACGGCATGGGTTGAAACCCGAAGGCGCGCCTCACCGCGTCGAGGGCGGTGATGGTCCCCACCTCCAGGAGCTCCAGGTGGCGGTACCCCAGAAACGGATTCAGGCCCAAGCCTTCCAGCAAGCGGGCCATCCAGCCCACCGCCGACCGTGACAGGTGAATCTTCACGCGGGGGATATTCAGCATCTTGCCGACCTGATCCGCAACCTCCTCATACGTGAGGTGCTGCGGGCCCCCGATGGGGATGGTGCGGTCCAAGACCTCTTCGTCGGTGAGCGCCCGGAGCAGACATGAAACCACGTCCCCCACCCAGATGGGCTGGAGCATCGTCTTGCCGGTCCCGGGGATCAGGAGGAGCCCCGTCCGCTGCAGCAGGCGGATCATCCCGCTGATCAACCGGTCATCGAGCCCGAACATCAGAGAGGACTGGAGGACCACGAAGGGGACGCCGCTCTCCCGCAGATCGTCCTCGGCCCTCCCCCGGCTTCGCAAGAACGGCAGGCCGGCCGACGAGCCGGTCCCCAGCGGGCTCACCATCAGGAATCGCTCGACCCTGGCCAGCCGGGCGCCGTCCACCAGGAGCGCCATTCCCTCGCGGTGGACCCGCTCCACCACCGCGTCCCGCCCCTCGAGGATCGGGGCGCCGAGGTGGATGATCTGCCGGATTCCCTGGCACGCCGTGGCCACCGCCGCCGCGTCCAGCAGGTGGCCCGGCACCGCCTCGACCGAGAGAGACTGCAGCCACTCCTGGGCCGGCGAACCCGGCCGCACCAGACAGCGGACTGCCTCACCGGCGCCGCAGAGACGCCGGACGAGGTGCCGCCCGACAAAGCCGGTCGCCCCGGTGACCAGGATCATCGCGTCTCCACCCGGGCTCTCCCTCAACCGCGCGCGGTCCCCCGCACGGTGGGCGGGGGATCATCGCTGTCGCCCTGCAGCCTAGCTCTTTCGCGACGTCTTCGCAGAGAAAGAAGAAAAGATCGTTTCAGCCTTGACGGAACCGCACTTCGGACACTTGACCTTCTTGTGGTCGCGATCGGAAATGGACATGGTCAGCGTGTACTTCTTCCGGCACCTGCCACAGCGAAAATCGTATGTCGGCATTGGAACCCCCAGAGGAATGTTGGATTGCGGATTTCGGATGTCGGATTGAACAGCCAAATCCGAGATTCGAAATCCGAAATGCGTCAGGACGCTTCCCGCAGCTTTCTGAGCCGACGCTTCATCCGCTTGATCTGCACACGGGCCGCGGCCAAGCCCGCCCGATCCTTCGCCCCCAGGGCCGAGTCTCGGGTCGGCTTGAGCCTGCGGATGGCGGCCTTCAACTGGCTCACCCCCATTGGGGCCGTGGCCTGTCGGGGCGCCTCCTTGGGCCGCAGGCCAAGCCGCACCTCCTCAGCCAGAATCGCCTCCACCAGCTCCTCCTTATTCATGCCGGAGACGCCGGTGAGACCGGGATACTTCTCCAGGGCCAGTTCGCGAAGCTTCGGCGCAGTCAACTTCTCCAGTTCAGCGTGGTCTGTGGCCATCCAGGTTCCTCCAAGGCAAGAACTGTTCGGGGAGAGGGGAGCGCATTACCTCCAGGCGCCCGCCTGGGCCCCCTGGCCTCCGTCATACCTTTGGGCGACGATCCCAACGCATCATGGCCCGGCCCGCTTGGTTGGCATGGCTGGCTGTTCCTGGTATGATAGGATCTCAGGCCCGGCCCCATCGGGCGGGGGGATTATATCCCGGCGCGGGAAAAAATCAAGGGGCATCGGCCAGGTGCAGCATGCGGGATCGGCACAAGCGACTGGCTCCGACCCATGGCCTCGTGCTCGGCGTCCTCCTGGGCGCGGGCCTCCTGGCGGGATGTGCGGGGCCCCACCTCGAATTTGCCGCCGAGCCGTCTCAGCCCAGCGTCAGCCTGACGGGGGCGGAGATCCGCCTGACCATCCTGCCCAACACCTGGAAGGGCTACCCCAGCGACCTCGGCCGCCATTACACCCCCCTGGAGATCCGCATCGAGAACGACCGGGCGGACGAAATCCAGATCCGCTATGCGGATTTCCTGGCGGTGGATGAGGCCCGCAACCAATACCGCGCGGTGACGCCGGCCGAGGCGGCCCGGGCCCTCTTCGGGGGACGCCCGCCCTCACTCCTCGCTTGGCATGATCCCGGGTGGCCCTATCCCTTCTGGCCGGTTCGGCCCCGGCCTCCATTGTACACCCCATACTATCCCTACCCGTATGCCGATCCCGATTTCCCCTACCGGTGGCCGCGGGCTCCCGCCTACGACATCCTGACGCTGGGGCTGCGCGAGGGACGGGTATTGCCCGGGGCGCGCGTCCAAGGGTTCCTGTACCTGCAACAGGCCACGCAGAAGGGCAGCCTCCTCAGCCTGTCCTGGACCGCGGTCTCCGCCGACGGCAAACCGCTCACCACCCTCAGCAGCCAATTCCGCATCGTCCGCTGACCAACTCAATGCAGAATGCGGAATTCGGAATGCGGAGTCGGAATCCGATCATTCCGCATTCCCCATTCGCCATTCCACATTCGGTCAGATCATCTGCTCCACCGGCAAGACGAACGCCTTGATGCCGCCATGGCGTTTCGCCCGATCGGCGAGCCCCTGCTTGAATTGCCTGATCGCTTCGAGCAGCGGCGCCACCTGGTCCTCCGGGACCACGGTCAGGAGCATGGTATCGTGGCCCGGGAAGACGTGGGTCCCGAGGCGCTTCCCCGACTCCCCGGTGCCGAAGACCCGAGGCACCTCCGTGAATCCCGGGATCCGGAGCCGCTCAATTATGCTCCGAACCTGTTCGTCGTAGACGACGTTGAAGACGATCAAGACGAGTTTCATGGCAGTCCCTCCGAGAGACCCCTCTCCCCCGTACTTCTCCCTCTCCCTCCCAGCCGAGGGGGGCGGAGGTCACGAGGGCAGGCGCATTCCCCTCCCCCGATCCCGGCGAATCATGTGGGGTGCTAATGCTCAGAGATGGGTCAGCCACCAGCGGGACTGCGCTCGGCCGGTGGGCTGACCGGCGCCTCCGCCGCTCCGAAGGAGTCCGGAGTCCCGCGAACGGGCGGACGGGTGACGCGGGAGGGGATCCAACGCAGTCGCTCCCGGAACCAATCGGGCACCTTGCTGAGCTTCCCGACCCGGAGGGACTGGAAGTCGTCGAAGTAGGTGTACAGCACGGGGGTGACCAGGAGGGTAAGCAGAAGGCACAGGGTCTGACCGCCGACCACCACGGTGGCCATGGCCGCCCGGGAGGCGGAGCCGTCCCCCTTCCCCATGGCGATGGGGAGCATGCCGGCGATGATGGAGATCGTCGTCATCAGGATCGGGCGCAGCCTGGCATGGTCGGCCTTGATGATGGCGTCGAAGCGCGCCAGTCCCCGCTCCCGCAGGACGTTGGTGTAATCCACCTGGAGGATGGCGTTCTTCTTCACCACCCCGAAGAGCATCAGGACCCCGATGGCACTGAAGATGTTCATCGTCTTGCCCACCACCAGGAGGGAGATCAGCCCAAAGGGCAGCGAGAGGGGCAGCGAGGCCATGATGGTGAAGGGGTGGACGAAGCTCTCGAACTGGGCCGCCAGGACCATGTAGATGAAGATGAGGCTCAGGCCCAGGGCGATCAAGAAGTTGAATCGCGCCTCCACCAGGAATTGGGCCCGGCCCAGGTACTTGGTCGTGTACCCGGGCGGCAACTTCACGGCCGCCACCTTGGGCGCCATCTGCTTCACCGCCTCGCCGATGGGCAG
>JACQVO010000022.1 GCA_016209725.1 Candidatus Methylomirabilota bacterium
CCGCACACGGAGCCACGAGGACCGGGTTGCCGGCATCGAGGAACGCTACAATCTTGCCGATGCCCTGGCCGTGGCCACTTACCTGAACATCTTCATCCGCTATTGCCGGATCGTGCGGATCGCCAACCTGGCCCAGTTGGTCAACGCCATCGCCCCCATCTTCACCAACCGGGAGGGCCTGTTCCTGCAGACGATCTATCACCCGCTGCGCCTGTACGCGGAGCACACCCACGGGATTGCGCTGGACGTGCATGTGGACTGCGACACCCATGAGCTGTCCCCGGCGCAGGAAGAGGGAGGGGTCGGGCGGAGGTTCCATGTCGCCGACCTGGGGCCCTTCAAGCTGCTGGATGCCGCGGCGACGTGCGATGCGGCGGGCCGCCAGGTCACGGTCGCGGTGGTCAATCGCGACCGGGACCGGGAGCACCGGACGACGATTCAGCTCGTCGGGGGAAGCGCACGGTCCGGCGTGGGCGTGGCCGAGGTGAACGGGGCGGGACCCGAGGCCATGAACTCCTTCGAAAATCCCGAGGCGGTGGGCGTGCGTGAGCAGCGGATGAACCTCGGCGGATCAACCTTCGAATACGTCTTTCCTGCGCATTCGGTCACGCTGCTCCGCCTCGACATGGCCTGACCTTGGCCCGATGGTATTGAGCACCCTGGACACCCGCCTTCGACAGGGAGAAGGGGACGTTGCGGCTTTCGTGGCTTTTCCCTGGACACCCCATCCTGAAAGTGCAAAAGGCCATCGAGGCCAGAATCCCTCGCAGGCCATCCCCATTGGTGCGTGGCGAGGGCCTCTCCGCGCCGTGATCCTGCACGCCTGTCAGCCTCTTCGCCCCGTGCCCTTCACCTGCCCACGGAATCCGCTTGTGTTACTACGCCTGTTTCCCTCCTTGTAGGTGGATTCGTCCTTGCGTCGGACCCCCACGATGATGACCCGGCCCGCCTTCTCGTCAATCTCGTAGAGGACGCGGTGCTCCCGCCCGGCCCAGATGCGACATTGATCCTCCCGACCGGCCACCTTGTCGTGCCCTCGGGGTCTTGGATCCTCCTGAAGGTCCAGAATGGCACGGGCCACACGGAGAAAGGTTTCGTCATCCAGCTCAAACATCTCCCGCTTCGCGGAGCGCCGGAACCGGACCTTAAGCACGCTGCTTCTTGACGCGGGCGATACGCCGCTCGATGGCAGCCAGGCAATCCTCAAGCGGCTCCTTCGCGCGCTGGACGAAGAGCTCGGCGTCGGGATCCTCGGCCACCTTCTGGGCCAGATACGCTACCGCTGCCTCTTCCAAGACCTCGTTAAGGGGTCGGTCCTGCCTCACCGCGTGCAACTTGAGGGCCTTCAACGTGTCGGCGTCCATCGTCGTCGAGAATGCCTTCCGTGGCATGGCTTCGTCACCTCCAGGCGGCATGATATCCTCAATGAAACAAGAAATCAAGAATCATAGATACAATGCGCCCTGCTACGAAAATCCCCCCCACCCTTCCCCTCCCCCACGCTGGGGGGAGGGCTGGGGTGGGGGTCCCTGAGTCTGGGTAATTCGCCAGGGTTTTCATCCGTCGTGGTGACTACAACTGGTCATGCTGACTGATCCTGCATACCCGCTGGCCTCTGTACTCCTCTTCCCACTCCAGAGAGATCCGGTGAGGTGGCCAGACGGTGCCACCGGCGACGGCAGCGTCATATCAGCAGTGGATGTGAGGTCTCATCAAGGTGCCATCTGCAAGGCAGGCTGTCCGGACCAGGAACCGGGCGTCCACCGGAATGACGAGCCATGGCTTCGGACAGTTGTCCACCTCCATGACCCGTCTCAGGGATTGGACTTGACACGGGCAGGTGATTTTTTGATACTCCGATAGCGATTTTGCTATCTGCAAAAGTGAAGTATGCTTCCTACTCATCCTCATCAGGCCGGTCGGGTCGAAAGGAGGCGATCATACACATGGCGAATCTCAATATCCTTCCGCAGGAGAAGTGCCGGTGGGACGGGGTCGCCCTCGGCGAGGTGATGATCCGGTTCGACCCCGTGGACGTGCCCTTCGAACGGGCCCGGACCTGCCGCATCTGGCACGGGGGGGGCGAGACCAACGTGGCCGAGGGGCTGGCGTACTGCTTTGGCCTGCGCGCCACGGTCCTGACGGC
The DNA here is from genome assembly GCA_016209725.1 of Candidatus Methylomirabilota bacterium. Taxonomy (GTDB): domain Bacteria; phylum Methylomirabilota; class Methylomirabilia; order Methylomirabilales; family 2-02-FULL-66-22; genus 2-02-FULL-66-22. Next base: position 2,147 of record JACQVO010000022.1, read on the forward strand.
CCTGGTGGACGACGGGTTCGGCCGGAGCATCAGCAACCAGTTCCGGGAAGCGGGAGTGGACACCAGCCACATCCTCTGGTTCAGCAACAGCGGGAAGGGGAAGTATGCCACCGACAAGAAGGGCACCCTGATGAACGGGATTAACGCCACCTTCCGGGGGAAGGGCGTTGTGCCCTCCAAGACCGAGTACTACCGCGCCCACACACCGATCCGGGAGGTGGGGGCGGACGACTTCGACCTGGACAAGCTGTTCGGCCAGGAGGGGGTGCGCTGGGCCCATACCGGAGGCATCTACAGCCTGCTTTCCCCCAAGACGGCGGAGACAGCCGTCGCGTACCTGAAGAAGGCCGGCCAGCACGGCACCATCCGCTCCAGCGACCTGAACTATCGCGCCAACGTGGAGCCCAACAAGGACCGGGCCCGGAGCATCAACCGCCAGATCGTCCCCCACGTGGATTTCCTGGTGGGCAACCAGAGCGACTTCGACGACGCGCTGGGCTACACGGCGGACGTGGCCAAGACCGCCGACATGGAACAGTGGCTGGCGGCATACGTCAGCTTGCTGCGCAGAGTGGCCAAGGACTTCCCGAACCTGAAGCTGATCGGGACCCAGCTCCGCGGCGCCCACTCGGCCGACCGGATCGACTGGGGCGCCGTCCTCTTCGACGTAGCCGAGGACAAGCTGTATCAGGGGGTGGTGCGGCGCAACGTGGAGATCGCCGACCGCACTGGCGGCGGCGACTCCTTCGTCTCGGGCGTGGTCGCGGCGCTCCTCAAGGGCAAGGGCCTGCAGGACGCGGTGGAATGGGGCGCCGCCCACGGCATCCTCGTTCAGGAGACCCCCGGCGACACCACCATGGTGACGCAGGCGATGGTGGAGGCCGAGGTGGCGCGAGCCAAGAAGGGCGGCGGCGTGGTGGCGCTTCGCTAGGAGGCTGCTGAAAAGGGCCCAGCATCTTTTCCCGCTGCCGCCTCCGCGGCAGCGGTGGCGGCGTTGGCGCGGCCGCGCAGTCGCTGCGAGGTACCCGGCGTACGCCTCGCTCCGCGCGTTCCGCGCCGCCTTGCATCTGGGCCCTTTTGAGCAGCTTCTCCGACATGGGTTCTTGAGTAGCCGGCCACGCTGGAGGGGAGAACCATGGAAGGGAATTACACGAGGGATCCGGCGCGGGTGGACAAGGCGTTGCGCCAGAAGGGCATCGTAGTGGTCATGGGCCGGGACGCCGCCCGCACGCCCCAGGACATCGTCCACACCGTGGAGGCCATCTACGAGGCCGGGTACGCCATCGAGATCACCTTCCGCATCCCGGAAGGGATGGTGAGGGAGGCGATGGCGGAACTGCGGAAGCGGCGGGCCGAAACCTTTACGGTGCGCCCCAACGACCCGATGCTGCTGGGCGTGGGCAGCGTCATCAACCCGCGTGAGCTGGAGGCGGCCATCGAGATGGGGTTCGACATGGTGGTGGGCCCCGACTCGTGTATGGGCGGCTGCCGCGAGCCCATCGAGTTCGTGCGGATCTGCCGGGCGGCCAGGGTGTTCGGGGTCCCGGGAAGCTTCTCCCCGGGCGAGTTCGCGTACTATCTGGAGCGGGAGGACGGCCTGGAGCCCGACGGCATCAAGGTCTTCAACTCCAGCATCTACGGCCCCAGCGGCGTGGGCGCCCTGCTGGCGCCCTACCAGCGGGACCGGCACAACGGCAAGATGGTCATGCCCACGGGCGGCGTCAACGTGAAGACGGGCGCCGGCTTCCAGGAGCAGATCGCCAAGCGCGGGTTCTTTCCCGTGCTGGGCATGTCCGCCCCGCTGGAGCTGGTGACCGA
>JACQVO010000230.1 GCA_016209725.1 Candidatus Methylomirabilota bacterium
TGTCGTGAAGGCCATGGGGGGCCGGTTGTCTCAACAACTGGGCCACGCGGATAACCCAGGGAACACCTAGCAATAGCCGACAACGCCTCCATGGACATGGATATGGCTGCGCCGGATGAGGTGCCCCCTATGCCAGGGGTATCCAGTCATTCGGCAAGAAAGGAGGGCAAGGCTATGAAACGGACAAGAGGGATTATTGCAGTGGCTGGTCTGCTCGGTGTCATGATGGCAGGGGCAGTCCTCTTAGCCTCCATTGCGGCTGCCGCGGATTGGCCCGCACGGCCGATCCAGGTGTTTGCCTGGGCGTCGGCCGGTGGAGACACCGATCTGACCAACCGGACGATCTGGGGAATCGTCGAGGACCACTTGAAGGCCACCGTCACGGTTTCGAACACGACAGGGGCACTGGGCGGACTCGCCGCCACCAAGGTGTGGGGTGCCAGGCGGGATGGCCACACCGTACTCGGCATGTCAGAGATGCTGCATCCCCTGCCCGTGGTCGGGGCGCATCCCACCACCAGCAAGGACTGGGACGTCTTCGTGATCGGGGGTGGGCCCGGGGTCATCTCGGTGCGGGCCGACTCGCCGTACAAGACCTTCGAGGACTTCGCAAGGGCGGCCCAGCAAAATCCCGGGAAGATCACCATGGGCCACTGCCCGCCGGGCTGCATCTGGCACGTCAAAGGGCTCCTTTTGACGAAGTATGCCAATCTGCAGTTCAAGTTCGTCCCGTACAAGGGGTCGGCGCCGGCCGTGACCGCGGTCCTGACCGGCGAGGTTGACTCGGTTTCTGCGTCCCTCGGCGAACAGCTTGAGTTCATTCGCGCGGGGCGACTGCGGCCGCTCATTACGACAGAGCGTGACCCGCTGGATTACGAGGGCATCAAGCTGCAGGCGGCGCGCGCGGTCCTGCCGGGGCTTGAGAAAGCGCCGGAGGTCTTCCAGTGGCTGGGGACGGCCATTCCGGCCGATACCCCTGACGACATTCGAACCAAGTGGGCCGAGGCCCTCAAGAAGGCCTTTGCCAGCCCCAAGATGCAGGAGGTTCTGAAGCGCCGGGCCATGCGCCCCATGGGGTGGGAACCGAAAGTCTCTCGGGAGAAACTGGCTCAAGCCGACAGTGTCTACATGTGGCTCTTGCAGGACCTCAAACTGACCGTCCATTCGCCCGAGACCTTCGGCGTGCCCAAGCCCTAGCGCATCCTTCGCTGGTCTTGGCCCGGTGACCGCCCGGGGCCATCTCCGGGGCCCGGGCGGTCATCCCTCCCATCTGTCCCGCTGGTGTGGGAGACGCTCCATGGTACAGAATGCCCCCGCAGATACCCACGACCCTCAGGACGAAGTCCGGGCGCTCCGGCAGGGCGATCTGGCCCTCCTCGTGGCGTTGCTCCTGTTCTGCGGCATCGGGATCGCCCTCACCCTCCAATTCCCGCAGTTCGAAGAACGGCACACCTGGCCCGGGATCCTCCCCATGGTCTTGTTCGTGGGACTCATTTTGATGGCCGTTTGGATATTTGTGGGTACCCACCTCCGAGAACCCGCATTCCGGGACGTCAGGAGCCTGTGCCGCCGGTGCCGGGAGGGTTTGCACAAGCCGGAATTCCACCGCGGCCTGTTGGTGTTGGGACTCTTGGGCATGTACATCTTCTTCTTGCTACCGTACCTGCCCTATCTTGCCTCGACAACGATCTTTGTCTTCATCTCGATCATGGCGTTTCGCGCTGCGCCCTGGTGGCTGGCGGCCTTGGTGTCGATCCTCAACTCCGCCACCCTGTACGTGGTCTTCGGCAAGTTGTATCGAATCCCATTGCCGTAAGGTCTCCTGGGTCGGCTACCGATCGAGGATCTTCTCGCGATAACGTTTTCCATGCAGACCCAGGATGCCCTGTTGATGCTGCTGTCGCTTTACGTGGGCTGGGTCTATGGTGGCTCGCTCACTGCCATTATGATCAACATCCCCGGACCCCCCCGGATTCCGCACGGCCATCCCGAGAACGGGCCGAGGCAAGGCACTGAGCGATGCCGAGTCCGAGTGGGCTGAGGCCGCCGGGACGACCTCACAGGAACGATCGGATCGCGCCATGATCCAACTGTTGCAGCATCTCATCGCGCTGGCAACCCCCTGGAATTTCGTCCTCGTCTTCGCCGGATCGACGATCGGCATCATCGGGGGCGCGCTGCCCGGGATTACCACGACCCTGGGCGTCGCCCTGCTCACCAGCGTCACGTTTTCCATGCAGACCCAGGATGCCCTGTTGATGCTGCTGTCGCTTTACGTGGGCTCGGTTTACGGGGGCTCCCTTACGGCGATCACGATCAACATCCCCGGGACCCCGTCCAACGCGGCCACGACCCTCGACGGGTACCCCCTTGCCCAACGGGGCGAGGCCGGCCCGGCCATCGGCTTGGGGACGATCGGCTCGTTCGTGGGAACTCTCTTGGGCACCTTTGCTCTGGCTAGTGTGACCCCCCTGCTGAGCCGCATCACCCTCGAGTTCAGCTCGGTCGAGTACTTCCTCTTGGCGATCCTCGGGGTCATCGTCTGCGGCTCCCTGAGTGCTCCCGACCTGGCCGTCAAGGGGTGGATGATGGGGTTCCTGGGGTTGCTGATGGCGACCATCGGCATGGACGAGATCCATGCCTTCCCCCGATACGTCTTCGGACATCCCCAACTGATGGACGGCATCGCCTTCATTCCCGTGATGATCGGGGTGTTCGGCGTCCCCGAGATCATCCAGGTGATGAGCCGTCGGGAGCATCCGACCGAGGTCCCGATCATCAAGCGGGTTCTCCCCAATCTCCGCGAGATCCGGACCTACTGGCGGGTGGTCCTGCAATCCGGCCTCGTCGGGGTGGGCATCGGGATCATTCCGGGGGTCGGCGAGGATATCGCCTCCTGGTCGGCCTACGACGCGGCCAAGCGGACCAGCAAGCATCCTGAGGAGTACGGCAAGGGGTCCCACGAAGGCCTCTTGGCGTCGGAGGTCGGAAACAACTCGTGCATCGGCGGGGCCATCGTCCCCCTCCTCGCCCTGGGGATCCCGGGCAGCCCGCCGGCCGCCATCCTGCTCGGCGCGATGTTCCTGCACGGCCTCCGGCCCGGCCCCGTCTTCCTGCTGGAGCAGCCCCAGTATCTCTCCCTGGTGGTGGCCATCCTCCTCTACGCCTCTTTCGCCATGCTCGTCGTCGGCCTGGTCGTCTCCCGCACACTCCTCATCTATATCGTGAAGCTGCCGCCGAAGGTCATGATGAGCGTGGTTGCCACCCTGTGCGTGGTGGGGGCCTACTCCCTCAACCTGAACCTCTTCGACGTGCAGATGATGCTGCTCTTCGGCATCTTCGGGAGCGTCATGCGCAAGTTCAAGTACCCGCTCGCGCCATTCGTGCTGGGCATGGTGCTCGGACCCATGGCGGACGGGAATCTGCGCCGCGCCTTGCTGGTGGGAAACGGGAACCCGCTGGTGTTCGTCTCGCGGCCCGTGGGATTGATCCTCACGATCGTGAACGTCTTGTTGCTGGTCTCGCAGTTTGGGTTGATACGAAGGATCACCAGCAGGTTGGGGAAGAAGCCGGACGCGCTCACATCGGCCGGGGCGCCCTGAGAGGCGAGGCGACAGGTCCAGGGGCCGGGCTGTGACCAGACACCGCCCGGACTATCCAGCAGGCCATCCGAGGGGAATAGCTGACAGAGGGGGTACCGCTGGCCGGATCGTGTCCCACGGGAATGTGGGGAGCAACGGGCTCCCTCAGACTGTACCCCTCCCGCGGCGGAAAGGAGTCGAAGAGAGATGGCACCCATTACCGGCGGCGAGGTCATCGTTGAGTATCTGGTTCGGGAGAAGGTCCCCTATGTCTTCGGCCTCTGCGGCCACGGGAACGTGGGCCTCCTGGACGCCCTGTACGACCGGGCGGAGATCCTCCCGACCATCTCCACCCGGCACGAGCAGACGGCGGGGCACATGGCGGATGCCTATTTCCGGGTGGCCCATCGGCCGGTCGCCACGCTGACCTCCTGCGGGCCCGGCTCCTGCAATATCCCCATCGCCCTGGCTTGCGCCTTCATGGATTCCTCGGCCTTCCTGGCCATCACCGCCAACGTTCCCACCTCGCAATTCAATCGCGGGCCCTTCCAGGAGACCTACCGCCATTTCCAGGCCGACTTCCCGTCCGTCATCAAGCCGTACGTGAAGCGAAGCTGGCAGCCCACCCGCGTGGACATGCTGCCGGTGGCCTTGCGCCAGGCCTTCAGCACCATGCTGGGGGGGCGGCCCGGGCCCGTGAACCTGGATGTCCCGTTCAACGTGTTCAAGGAACAGGACGAGGTCGAGGTCCCGGACCCCGAGGAATGGCGGCAGGGGATCAGCTCGCGGAGCGAGGGGGATCCCGAGGTGATCGCGCGGGCCGTGGATCTGCTGCTGCGGGCGAAGCGCCCGCTGATGCTCGTCGGACACGGCGTGGCGCTGTCGGAAGCCGGCGCGGAGTTGAGCACGTTCGCCCGGCGGATGCAGATCCCCGTGATCTACTCCCCGAACGCCTTCGGGACGCTGGACATGACGGACCCGCTGGCGCTGGGGTTCATCGGGCGCAACGGGACCTATGCCGCCAACGAGGCGGCGCGCACCTGCGATGTGCTCCTGGCCCTGGGCGTCCGGTTCGATGACCGATCCAGCAGCTCCTGGATCCCCGGCTACTCCTACAACATCCCGCCGACCAAGCTGATCCACGTGGACATCGACCTGCAGGAGATCGGCCGGAACTACCCGGTGCACCTCGGGATGGTGGCGGACGCGCGGACGGTCCTGCGCCAGATGCTGGCGGCCCTGGACGCCAGGCGATTCGGCGGACCGGGGGAGGACCGCAAGGCCTGGCTGGCCGACACGGCCAAGTGGCGGAAGGAGTGGGAGGAGTTCATCCGTCCGGGCTGGACCAGCGAGGTGCTGCCGATGCACCCCCAGCGCGTCGTGGAGGCGCTGGGGAAGGTCATGCCGGACGACGGCATCATCCTGCCGGACTCCGGCATCCACCACAACTGGATCGTGCAGTTCTGGAAGGCACGCCGGCCCCAGACGGTGCTGAACACCTGGGGCTTCGCCGCCATGGGGTTCGGCGTCTGCGGCGTCCTGGGGGCGAAGCTGGCGGCACCGGACCGGCCCTGCGTGGCGGTGTGCGGGGACGGCGGCTTCATGATGCGGCCCGACGTCCTGTGCACGGCGGTGGAGTACAACATCCCGGCGGTCTGGCTCATCTGGAACAACTTCGCCTACGGGGCGATCCGGGACATCCAGACCGGGCTCCTGGACAAGCGGGAGATCGCCACCAGCTTCGTCCGGCAGTCCACGGGCGAGTTCTACAACCCGGACTTCGTGGCGCTGGCCCGCGCCTGCGGGGTCGAGGGCATCCGGGTGGAGCGGCCGGCCGACCTGCCGGGGGCGATCGAGACTGCGATCAAGGCCAACGCCCCCTTCGTCCTGGACGTCCACGTGAACCGGGACATCAAGCCCCCCGGAGTCGGCACCTGGGAGCTGCCGCCCCTGCCGTACGGCGAGCCAGTCTTCGGCAAGCGAAGAATGGTGGAGGGAGAGTGACATGCTTGGCGGCTACATGGGAACCTACCTTCGCGTGGACCTCGCCACGCGGCGCATCGAGCGCGAGACCATCCCCGAGTCCATCCTCCGTGCCTACATCGGCGGAAGCGGTTTGGGGGCCCGGCTGCTCTTCGATGAGACGACGCGGGCCACCGACCCCCTGGGGCCGGAGAACCGTCTCCTGTTTCTCACCGGGCCACTGACGGGTGTGACCATCCCCACCTCGGGACGCCACGCGGTGATCGCCAAGTCCCCCCTGGGGATCTGGGGGGAGGCGGATTGCGGCGGGACGTTCGGGAACGAGCTGAAGCGGGCGGGGATCGACGGGGTCCTCTTCGAGGGACAGGCCGACGCGCCCGTCTACCTGCTGATCGCCGACGGAGCGGCCTCCGTGGAGGACGGGCGCGACCTGTGGGGCCGGGACAGCTTCGAGACCCAGGACGGCATCCGGGCGCGCCACGGGGACCGCTTCGTGGTGACCTGCATCGGACAGGCGGGTGAGCGGCTGGCCCCCATCGCGGCGATCATGAACGACGGCGTGAACGGCCGCCCGGCCGCGCGCGGGGGCCTGGGGGCGGTCATGGGATCGAAGCGGCTCAAGGCCATTGCCGTGGCGGGGACGCGGCGGCCCGTGGTGGTCCACGACGACAAGCTCCGCCCGCTGGTCAAGCAGATGACCCTCCGCATCAAGGAACGGACCGCCTCGCTGCGGGACTACGGGACGGCGGGCGGCGTCCTGACGTCCGAGGCCATCGGCGATCTCGCCATCCAGAACTGGAAGCGAGGCGCGTGGCGCGAGGGGGCCGAGAAGCTCTCGGGGCAGACGATGGCGAGCACGATCCTCACGGGCAGATATTTCTGCAAGGCCTGCACCATCGGCTGCGGACGCGACATCGAGATCAAGGACGGACCCTATGCCGGGGTGAAGGGTGCCGGTCCGGAATACGAGACGCTGGGCGGCCTCGGCTCCATGTGCCTGGTGGACGATCTGAACGCCGTCTCCAAGGCCAACGAGCTGTGCAACCGCTTCGGGATCGACACCATCTCCACCGGCGCGATCATCGCTTTCGCCATGGAGGCCTTCGAGCGGGGGCTCCTCCGGGGGAGCGACAGCGACGGCCTGGACCTCTCCTGGGGCAACGCCGAAACCGTCATCGCATTGGTGGAGAAGATCGGGAAGCGGGAGGGGATCGGCGACCTCCTGGCCAACGGGGTGCGCTTCGTGGCGCAGAAGCTGGGCGGCGAGGCGGTCAAGTTCGCCGTGGAGGTGAAGGGCCTGGAGCTGGCGTACCACGATCCCCGCGCCCTCTCCAGCCTGGCGGCCGCCTACGCGACCTACAGCCGGGGCGCCTGCCACCGGAGCTACAGCCACTTCCTGGAGCGGAACGCCCTCCCCGAACTCGGCTTCCCGCAGCCCCTGGACCGGCACGCGACCGAACGCAAGGGCGAGGCCGCCGCCGTGATGCAGGACTACGGCGGCCTCTACAACTCCCTCAAGCTCTGCCAGTTCATCATGCGGGGGGTGACGGTGCAGGAGCTGGTGGATTGCCTGAACCACGTCACGGGCTGGGACATGGACATCGCCGAGCTCATGCGGTCGGGCGAGCGGGCCTCCAACCTGAAGCGCCTCTACAACGTCCGCCTGGGGATGAGCCGGAAGGATGACACCCTGCCCTACCGGATCCAGCACGAGGCCCTCCCAGACGGCGGGGCGGCGAACTACCTGCCGGATCTGGAGGCCATGCTGGACGAGTACTATGCGTACCGGGGTTGGACGCAGGACGGCATTCCCACCCGGGCCAAGCTGGAGGCGTTGGGCCTGGGCGCCGACGGGGCGAGCCTCGGCCTCTGAGCCGGCTTGGCAAGGCTCGGCCTCAGGACCACGGATCATACCAGCAGCGAGAAGGAGAGAGGGATGAAAGCCATCGTGAAGACAGCACCCGGCCCGGGCAACCTGGCCTATACGGACTTCAAGGACCCGGACCTCCAGCCTGGCCAGGTGGTGATCGAGGTCCAGGCCACGGGGCTCTGTGGGACGGACCTGAGCCTCTACAACTGGGCCGAGTCCATGGTGCGGCAGTTCAAGCCGAAGCCTCCCATGGTGATGGGGCATGAATTCGCGGGCGTCGTAGCCCACGTGGGCGCAGGCGTGACCGGCCTGCGCGTGGGGGACCGGGTGACGGCCAACCCCATGATCTACTGCGGGGAGTGCTATTACTGCAAGGCCGGCCGTCACAGCATCTGCGACCACCGGCCCCAGTTGGGCCTGGGCCTGAATGGCTGCTTCGCCCGGTTCATCGCCGTGCGCCAGGAGAACGTCTATCCCCTGCCTCCGGAGACGTCCTTCGAAGCCGCAGCCATGAGCGAGGTGCTCTGCGTGGCCCTGCACACGTTGGACCGGATCCCGGTGGGACCCGGCGACACGGTGGCGGTGGTGGGGGCGGGCCCCATGGGGTTCCTGGTCCTGCTGGCGGCCCAGGCCGCGGGTGCCTCGCGGCTTGTCATGACCGGGCTGAAAGCGGACGGCGACCGGCTGAACGTCGCGAAGTCGTTGGGTGCCCACACCATCGTGGTGGACGGGACGGATCCGGCGGAGGCCGTCCGGGACCTGACCCGCGGCCTGGGCGCGGACGTGGTCTTCGAGTGCGCGGGGCATCCCAGCGGCGTGCCGCAGGCGCTCAGCCTGGCGCGGAAGGGCGGCCGGATCGGGGTCCTGGGCCAGGGGTACGCCGACTCGTCCTTCAACACCGCCATCCTGTCGTACCGGGAGGTGGAACTGATCGGCGTCCGCTCCTATGACCCGAAAGTCTGGCACCGGAGTTACGACGTCCTGGCCAGCCGCCAGTTCCCCCTGGAGGCCCTCATCACGCATCGGCTGCCCCTGGAAGACGCGGCGCGGGGGATCGAGCTGATGAAGAGCAAGCAGGGTCTCAAGATCATGTTCACAACCGACTGGGCCTGATTCCTGTTGGAAGGAGGATGTGGCATGGCGCTCACCGTTGGGGCCTGCACCTATTCATGGTTGTGGGATCGTCCGCTCCAGGACGCGGTGCACCGCATCGCGGACATGGGGTTCACGTACTTCGAGCTGATGAGTGCGCCGCCGCACTGCTGGCCGCGTGAGTGGTCGGCCGTCGAGCGGACGGCCTTCCGCAAGCTGTACGAGTCCCGGGGCCTGCGACTCACCTCGGTGAACCCGACCTACCTGGATATCAACATGGCCAGCCCGAACCCCGGAATTCGGGACGAGTCGATCCGGCAGCTCCGGGAAACCGTCCAGCTCGCCCACGACCTCGGGGCCGGCGTCGTGGTCGCGCCCGGCGGCCGGAAGCACGTGCTCATCGCCCCCGATCAGTCCTACGTCTGGGCCCTCGTCAAGGGGGCGTTGGAGTCGCTGCTGGTCGACTGCGAGCGGCTGGGCGTGACCTTCGGTCTGGAGAACGGCTACAACGTGACCCACACCGCCGAGCTGATGGTCCGGATGTGCCGGGAGCTGTCTCACCCCAAGTTGAAGCTCGTGTATGACGTGGCCAATGCCACCATGGTGGAATCGCCGCTGGACGGCCTGGAGGTGGTGATCAAGGACCTGGCCTTGCTCCACCTGTCGGACACGGACGACAAGGTCTGGGGGCACGACCGGATCGGCACCGGGGTGATTGACTTCGCCGCGGTGACCGAGAAGGCGAAGAAGCTCGGCTACGCCGGCCCGACCATCATGGAGATCGTGGACCGGCGGACGCCGGACGAGAGCAACCGGGTCAGCCTGGAGCGCCTGCGGGCGCTGGGGTGGACGACATAGCCCTGCTCGGAACATGTGAACCGCCAAGGCGCCAGGAACTCCAAGGGATCGAGGGGTAGGAGAGGGTGGGAGACAGTGCTTGCGCGGGCCGGGATGAGGCCCGGAGGGAACCGGTGAGGCCAGTCGGGTACGTTGAGACAACGGGAGCGGAACCAACCAGCGGCACGCCGGACCTGGAGCTGCGGAACCTGGTGAAGGAGTTCACCGGGGGCGTGACGGCGGTGGATAATATCTCCCTTCGCATCGAGAAGGGGGAGTTCGTCACCCTGTTGGGCCCCAGCGGGTGCGGCAAGACGACGACCCTCCGGATGGTGGCCGGGCTGGATCACCCGACCGCCGGGTCAATCGTCATCCAGGGACGACACGTGGAAGGGGTGCCCGCCTACCGGCGGAACGTCAACACCGTCTTCCAGAACTACGCCCTCTTCCCCCACATGAGCGTCTTCGACAACGTGGCCTTCGGCCTCACCGTCAAGCGGCACGCGAAGGACGAGGTCCGCGGCCACGTGGAGGAGATGCTGGCGCGGATCAAGCTGCCGGGGTTTGGGCACCGGCGGCCGTTCCAGCTCAGCGGCGGCCAGCAGCAGCGGGTGGCGCTGGCACGGGCCCTGGTCAACCACCCGGCCATCCTTCTGCTGGACGAGCCCTTGGGGGCCCTGGACCTCAAGCTCCGCAAGGAGATGCAACTGGAGCTGAAGCGGATCCAGCGCGATGTGGGGATCACCTTCGTCTACGTGACCCACGACCAGGAGGAGGCGCTGACCCTCTCCGACCGCATCGTCATCATGTCCCACGGGCGGATCGAGCAGGTGGGGACCCCGGTGGAGGTCTACCAGCGGCCGCGGACGAAGTTCGTGGCCGACTTCGTCGGCGTGTCGAACTTCATCCGGGGGCGGGTGCGGGACGCCAAGGGGAACGCCGTCACTGTCACCCTCGGGGATTTGGGAGACATCCGCGGCAGCGGCGGGAAAGACCTGGCCGAGGGGGCCACGGTGCTGGTGAGCGTGCGGCCGGAGTCCCTCCTCCTGGCGCGTGATCGCACGGAATGCCGGGAGAACATCCTGGAGGCCACCATTGAGGAGATGATCTACCTCGGCTCCCTGGTCCAGGTCGTGGTCCGGCTCGAGGACGGGACGATCCTCCAGTGCCAGGACCATTTCGCGCGGGTGGCGGAGAAAGGCTTCCAGCGCGGCGAGGCCGTCCTGATCACGTGGCCAGAGGCCGATGGCCTCGCCTTCACGGCGGAGGAGTGAGCGGTGCAGCGCACAGCCACAGGGAGGGAGCGGTGAGCCAGGTGACTGCCCGCGCAGCGCCGATGCAGGCGGGTCAGCGGACCAAAGGGGCGCAGGCCATGCGGGACGCCCTCATCCGGGTCGGGCCGGCCCTCCTGATCATCGTCTGGGTCCTGGCCTTCGTCTTCGCCCCCATGGTCATCATGGGGATCTACAGCCTGTGGCAGTATCAGAACTTCGAGATGCTCCGCAACTGGACCGTCGAGAACTACGCGGAGCTCGTGACGAGCACGATCTACATCCGGGTCCTGTGGCGAACCATCCAGATCGCCGGCCTCACGACCATCTTCTGCGTCGGGCTGGCCTATCCCTTCGCGTACTTCCTGGCCCGAGGCGTTCGCCGCTGGCGCGAGCTGCTGGTGATCATGGTCATGATCCCGTTCTGGACCAGCTTCCTGGTCCGCACCTACGCCTGGATGTCCATTCTGGGGGAGCACGGCGTCATCAACGAAGCCCTCATACAACTTGGCGTCATCCAGCAGCCGCTGCAGATTCTGTACACCACGACAGCGGTCATCATTGCCGCGACGTACCTGTTCTTCCCCTTCGCCATTCTGACCCTGTACTCGTCTCTGGAGAAGCTGGGGCCGTCCACCGAGGAGGCGGCGCTGGACCTCGGGGCGACCCCCTGGCAGGCCTTCCGGCGGATCACGCTGCCCCTCAGCGCGGCCGGCATCCAGGCCGCCGTCATCTTCGTGTTCGTGCCGGCGCTGGGCCTCTTCGTCACCCCGGCCCTCCTGGGCGGAACCCGGGCGACCATGATCGGGAACGTCCAGGTGACGATCTTCAAGAACGCCATGAACTTTGGCCTGGGGTCCTCCATTTCCTTCGTGGTGCTGATGCTTGCCATGCTCTTCGTGGCGGGGCTGGGCCGGTCGGTGGATCTGGACAAGGTCTACGCCGGGGGGGTGGGAGACGTCGCGCGGGCCCGCCAGCCGGAGCATCTCCGCCTGCGCGCTCTGGGCATCTACGCCGTGCTGATGTACATCTTCCTGTATCTGCCCATCGCCTTTCTCATCATCTTCTCGATGAACAATTCGCCGACCGCGTCGTTCCCCTGGCAGGGCTTCACGCTGAAATGGTACCAGGAGGTCATCCGCGACCCCTGGATGATCAACTCGGTGCGGAACAGCCTGCTGATCGCCTGCCTGACCGCCCTGATCTCGGTCGTTGTCGCGGCCCCGGCCGCCTACGCGATGGTGCGTTTCCGGTTCCCGGGCCGCACCCTCCTCAAGCAGTCCCTGATCATCCCCATGATCATCCCCTCTATCATGCTGGGGTTCGCACTGCTGATCCTCTTTACGGCCTTTGAGATCGACCTGTCGGTCGTGACGGTCCTCATTGGCCACGTCACCTATGTGCTGCCGTACGTCTTCTTCGTCGTGGCCGCCCAGCAGTACGGGTTCGACAAGACCCTCGAAGAGGCCGCCATGGACCTCGGGGCGAACCGGTGGGTGACCTTCCGCCGCGTGACCCTGCCGCTCATGGTGCCCGGGCTGTTGGCGGGCGGCCTGTTCGCCTTCACCCTCTCGCTGGACGAGTTCATCATTACGTTCCTCCTGACGGGGACACTGCAGACGCTGCCCCTCTTCGTCTGGGGGATGCTCCGCACCATGGTGTCGCCTACCGTGAACGCGGTGGGTACGCTGATCGTCATCGTCGCCTTCGTCGTGGTGCTGGCCGCGCAACTCCGCGGCCGGCTGCGGCGGCGGCAGGGGCTGACCGCGGCCGGCTGAATGCGGCGCATCGGTCAGGGCCGTCGAGGAGGTGAAAGAGGCCGGGGGGAAGCCGGCAGCATGACTCGTGACGATCGAGTGAGGCTGTATCACAATCAGGAGGGGAAAGTCATGAGCGACAAGCGACTGCGAATGACGCGTCGAGATTTCCTCCAGGGGATGACCGCAGCGGCCGCCGGCATGGCCGCGACTGCGGGGATGCCCCGGTGGGCCGTGGGGGCGGCGCTCCCGGGGCCCGTGAACTGGCTGAGCTGGTCCGTGAACCAGGTGCCGGAGATCATGCAGGCCTTCCAGAAGCAGTTTGGCGCCTCGGTGAACCCGATCAACTTCGAGGACAACTCGGAGGGGTTCATCAAGGCGAAGGCCGGCGGCGGCAAGCAGGTTGACGTCGCCCAGGCCGATGGGACCTGGCCGATGCAGTACCACAAGGCCGGGTTGATCGAAGGCCTGGATTTCAAGGAGTTCTCCAGCGCCGAGTTCCTGGACCCGTCGTTCAAGAACCTGAAGGCCTGGAAGCTGCCCGACGGCAAGATGGCCCAGTATCCGTACGAATGGTCCCCGGCGGGGATCATCTACGTGAAGGGCAAGGTGCCGGAGCCCACCTCGTGGGAGGCCCTGTGGGACAAGAAGTACAAGGGCCGCGTCGCCATGAACGACTACGTGGAGAAGAACATCCTCCTGGCCTCCCACATCCTGGGATACAAGGGCGACCTCCTCAACACGCTGACCAAGGAGCAGCTCGCGAAGTGCCAGAAGCTGCTCACGGAGCAGAAGCCGCTGGTGAAGTCCTACTTCCCGAGCAGCTCCGACGTCGTGAAAGCCTTCGCGGCCGGGGAAGTGGACATCGGCTACTCCACCTCCGTGGGAATCAATCTGCGGGTGAAGGACTCGGGCGGGCCGGAGTGCGGTCTGTTCATCCCGAAGGTCACCCACGGCTGGATCGACGGCAACATGCTGATGAAAGGTGCGGCCCACCGCGAGGCGGGCAAGCAGTGGATCAACTTCTTCCACTCGCCCGAGAACCAGTTCACCATGGCGGTGAAGACCAAGTATCCGGTGGTGAACAAGAAGTCGATCCAGATGTTGAAGGAGAAGGGATACGGTTGGCTCGTGGATGCGGTGCGGATGGAGCAAACGGAGATCGTGCAGCAGATGCTCGTCATCGGGCCCCCCAAGGATATGGATGCGTGGGTCAAGGCCTGGAACGAGGTGAAGGCTGCGTAGCGCACCCGGGTCCGGCGGGGAGAGGTGTTTCCCCGCCGGACCCGCTTTCACCCTTCGGAGCGGGCGGGGGGCCTTGCGGCCCACGCCGTGCAATCAGCAGGAGGGAGGCGGGCGAATGGAACTTCGAGTCGGTTGGGAAGAGCTGGGCCGGATCGACCGTGGACGGATCATTCATCCGAGCACGCCCCTTCGGAACCACCAGGAGGCCGGTCCCCTGGTGTTCACCCGCGGCAAGGGGATATGGCTCACCGCCGCGGACGGTCGCGAGTATATCGACGGCCTGTCCTGCCTCTGGAACGTCAACATCGGGCACGGGAGGGCCGAAGTCGCCGAGGCGGTGTTCGCGCAGATGCGGGAGCTGGAATTCGTCCCGGTCTTCTTCGGGATGTCCCACCCGCCGGTCATCCAACTCGCGGAGACCTTGGCGGCGCTCGGCGAGCAAAAGCGGCCCCGGGTCTACTTCACCACCACCGGCTCCGAGGCGGTGGAGACTGCCATCAAGCTCGCCCGGTACCACTGGCGTCTGCTGGGACGCCCCGGGAAGCACAAGATCCTCTTCCGGACGCACGCCTACCACGGGGTCACCCTGGGCGCCCTGAGCGCCAACGGCATCCCGGCCTACCGGGACCCGTACGGCCCGCTGGCGCCCGGGTTCGTGCAGCTCCCGGCGCCCCACTGCTACCGGTGCGAGCTGGGGCTGACCTACTCGGGGTGCGGGATCGCGTGCGCCACCGCCCTCGAGGAGACGATCCGGCGCGAGGGCCGCGACAGCGTGGCGGCGTTCATCGCGGAGCCGGTCCAGGGGACGGGGGGTGTGATCGTTCCGCCGCCTGAGTACTTCCCGATGGTCCAGCGGATCTGCCGTGAGCACGAGGTGCTGTTCATCGCCGACGAGATCATCACGGGGTTCGGCCGGACGGGTCGGATGTTCGCGGTGGATCACTGGGGGGTGGAGCCGGACATCATGACCATCGCCAAGGGGGTCACCAGCGGCTACCTGCCCCTCGGGGCAGCCTGCCTCACGGAGGCGGTGTATGCCCCCTTCGAGGCGGCCGACGTCACCCTGCTGCACGGCTTCACCTACAACGGCCATCCGGCGGCCTGCGTGGCGGCCCTGAAGAATTTGGAGATCCTCGTGCAGGAGCGCCTGGTGGACAACGCGGCCGCCATGGGAGCCTATCTGCAGGAGCGCCTCCGCGAGCTGGCCGAGCGTCCGTACGTGGGCCAGATCCGGGGCCTGGGGCTCCTGGCGGCCGTTGAATTGGTTGCGGACAAGGCCAGCCGGCGCCCCTTCGAGCCGTCCCAGAAGGTGGGGGACCGGGTGCGGGACGCGGCCCGGGGACACGGATTGCTCTGTCGGGCCATCGGGGATTCGATCGCCCTGGCGCCGCCCCTGGTCATCACCCGGGCCGAGGTGGACCTCGTGATCTCCGCCCTGGACCGTGCCCTGCGGGAGGTCCTCGGCTGAAGCCACAGGAGGAGCGGATCGATGGCGGACAGCAAGGGGAACCGGGAGGGACTCGATCCCATCGTGGAGGAGACGCGCGACTACGTCTTCGTCCCGTGGGCGGTCCAGGGCGAGGTGCGGCCGAAGCCGATCCTCCGGGCCGAGGGGTGCTGGTTCTTCGACGCAGAGGGGCAGCGCTACCTGGACTTCTCCTCCCAGCACATCGTGAGCAACATCGGCCACGGCCACCCCAAGGTGGTGGCCGCCATCCAGAAGCAGGCCGAGACCCTCTGCTACATCAGCCCAGGGTACGCCAACGACATGCGTAGCCGCCTGGCCCGGCTCATGGCGGAGGTCACTCCGGGGGACCTGTGCAAGACCCTGTTCACCTCGGGGGGATCCGAGGCGAACGAGAACGCCATCAAGTTCGCTCGCTGGTACACCGGCCGCCAGAAGGTCATCACCCGCTACCGGTCGTACCACGGGGCGAGCCACGGGAGCATGACCCTGGGCGGAGACAACCGGCGCTGGGCCAGCGAACCGGGGATCCCGGGCATCTCGAGGGTCTTCGATCCCTACTGCTACCGGTGCCCGTTCGGAAAGCAGCCGGACTCGTGCGGCCTGGAGTGCGTGACCCACATCGAGGAGGTCATCCGCGCCGAGGGGCCGGACCAAGTGGCCGCGGTGTTCATCGAGGGGATCACCGGGATCGGCGGGGTCTTGGTCCCGCCGGCCCGCTACCTTCCGGCTCTCCGCGCCCTGTGCGACACGTACGGAATCCTCCTCGTGTCGGACGAGGTCATGACGGGGTTCGGCCGGACCGGTCGGTGGTTCGGGGTGGACCACTGGAACGTTGTTCCCGATATCATCACCTTCGCCAAGGGGGTGAACGGCGGTTATGTCCCCCTGGGCGGGGTCGTGATCTCCGAGCGGATCGCCCGGCACTTCGATCGGCACATGTACTGGGGCGGGCTCACCTACAGTGGACACCCCCTCGCCTGTGCGGCGGGGGTGGCGACCATCGAGGTGTACCGGGAGGAGGAACTCATCGAGCGGTCGGCGCGCCTCGGCCTCCGGTTGCTGGACGAGCTGCGGGGGCTACAGGCCCGGCATCCCTCCATCGGTGACGTCCGGGGACTCGGTCTCTTCTGCGGGATCGAACTGGTCAAGGACCGGGCCACCCGGGAGGCGCTGATCCCGTGGCAGGACCCGCAATTCGGCGTGATGGGCGGGGGCGGGGTGATGGGGCGGATGCGCGAGGCCGCGATGCAGCGAGGTCTCTACTTCTTCGGGAAGTGGAACATGATGTACATCGCCCCACCGCTGACCGTTTCCGAGGAGGACTTACTCTGGGGCGTTCGGGTTTTGGACGAGGTGCTGGGCCTCGCGGATGCCTCCGCGACGGCCTAGGCCTCGGGGACCCTCGGTTCCGAGCCGGGGGGTTGGGTCGGTGTAGTGGGAAGGAGACGAGGCGTGGGTCGGTTCGAGAATCAGGTCGTGGTGGTGCCCGGGGCCTCCCGGGGGATCGGGAGGGCCATCGCCGAGGCGTTCGGGCGCGAGGCGAGCTACATCACGGGACATCTGCTCGCCGTGGATGGCGGGTTGGGCGTCCGGCAACCCCTTCCCTTTCCGTCATGAACGACCAGAGGAGGGCAAAGCAGCCATGATGCGGACGCGTTCGTTGGATCGGTCGCGGCAGATGTATGAGAGGGCACTGAAGAGCCTCGTCGGGGGCGTGGGGGGGAATGCCCGAGGCCCGGAGTGGGGCTGGCGGCCCCACCCTGTCTTCATGGCCAGGGGAACCGGGCCACGCCTGTGGGATGTGGATGGGAATGCGTACATCGATTACCTGGCGGCCTATGGCCCCATGATCCTCGGGCACCGACCACCCAAGGTGATCGCCGCCGTCCGGGAGGTCATGGAGACGATGGGCTCCATGCTGGGGACGGGGCATGCCCTGGAGTTGGAGGCGGCGGAGCGGGTCGTGGCCGCGGTTCCCTGCTATGAGCTTGTCCGGTTCGCCAACACCGGCTCGGAGGCCGTCCAGGCGGCGCTGCGGGTGGCGCGCACCTACACGGGCCGGGAGAAGATCCTCCGCTTCGAGGGCCAGTTCCACGGCATGGCGGAGGTGATCCACTGGAGCGCGAAGCCCCGGCTGGAGCTGGCAGGCCCCCGCGAGGCCCCGCACCCGGTCGCCGGGAGCACCGGGGTGCCCAAGGTGCTGGGGGACACGCTGCTCATCCGCCCCTGGAACGATCCGGAGATCCTTCGCCGCACGATCGCCGAGCACGGGCCGGAGCTGGCGGCGGTGATCACGGAGCCGGTCATGGCCAACTGCGGCGTCATCCCACCCCGGCCCGGGTACCTGGAAGAACTCAGGGAGCTGACGGCCCGGCACGGGATCGTGCTGATCTTCGACGAGGTCAAGACCGGTTTCCGCCTGGCCAGGGGCGGGGCGCAGGAGTACTTCCGGATCATGCCGGACCTCGCCGTCACGGCCAAGGCCATTGCGGCTGGCTTCCCGCTGGCGGCCGTGGGGGGCCGGAAGGAGCTGATGGAAGTCATCTCGCTCCACCGGGTGGCGCAATCCGCCACGTATCACACCAACCCGGTGGCGATGGCGGCCTGCACGGCGGCGATGGACGAGATTGCCGCTCCGGGCTTCTACACGCGGCTCTTCCAGACCTCCGAGGCCCTGTGCGATGGGCTGCGGCGGGCTGGCGCGGAGGCGGGGGTTCCCATCACCCTCCAGGGTGTCGGACCCATCTTCCAGGTGCATTTCGCCGACCGGCCCCTGTGGGAGTACCGGGATATGGTCCAGCATGCCCGGGCGGACCGGTACACGATCTTCTGGCAAGCCATGTTCGAGCGCGGCGTCCTGTTCAACTCGCACTACCAGGAGTGCTGGTTCGTGTCGGCGGTCCACGGGGAGACCGAGGTGGCAGAGACCGTGGCGGCGGCCCGCGAGGCGTTTGCGGCCGTCCGCAAGGCGGGGCTGTGAGGAGCGGTGACCCTTGTGCTGACGCGGCATCCGGAAAGGACGGCGCGCGATGAAGCTGAGCTACCTGTTTGCCACCGACGACTGCAGGGCAAAGCGGGTCCTGGGGTTTCGCGGGGATCTGGACAAGAGCTGCGCCGAGCTCAAGAGCTTCGGCTACGAAGGAGTTGAATTGATGGTCCGGAATCCCCGCGAGCTCGACCAGGCGGGGATCGTCCGGACGATCACGCAGCACGGCCTGCCTGTCGCCGACATCGGAGCCGCCCCGATTTTCGGGGAAGACAAACTCTCCCTGACCGATCCGGATCCGGAGGTGCGGCAGGCCATCCGAGGGCGATTGCGGGACGTGGTCGATTTGGCCGCGCGCTTCGGGGCCCAGGTTCATGTCGGGAGTCTCCGTGGGCGCCTGCCGGAGGGCACCCAGGCCCAGGAGGCCTTGGCCTGGTTGAAAGAGGGCCTCTTGGACATCGCCGAATACGGACAACCCAAAGGGGTTCGGGTGTTGCTGGAACCCCTGAATCACTTCGAAGCGAACGTCTTCCTCACGGTCTTGGAGGCGGTGGAGTTCCTCCGCTCGCTCAACCACCCGAACCTCGGCATTCTCCCTGACACCTTCCACATGAACATTGAGGAGGGCTGCCTGCCGGCCAGCCTCATGGCGGCCCGCGAGTATATCACCCATGTCCACTTCGCGGACAGCAACCGCTGGTATCCGGGCGCGGGACACATCAACTTCCGAGAGGTGCTGGAGGCTCTGCGGCTCATCGGGTACGAGCGGTTCATTACGATCGAGGTCAAGCAAGAGCCCGACCCGGAGACCGCGGCACGCCGCGCCGCCCAGACGGTCCGGGCCCTCCTGGACACGCTGTGACGGCTGGCGGCAAGGAGGACGTGATGCCCAAGATGGCGATCCACACACCCAAGGTGCCGGACTTCAAGGCGCCGACCTCGCTCGCCATCCGCAGCGGGAACCTGCTGTTCGTCTCGGGCATGGCGGCCCACGACCAAGAGGGACAGACCGTAGGCGTCGGGGATGCCGAGGCGCAGACCCGGCAGGCGCTGGAGAATCTGAAAGCCCTGGTGGAGGCGGCCGGCGGGACCCTGGACGACGTCGTCAAACTCACCGTCTTTGTCAGGAACATCGCCGACCGGCCGAAGGTCAACAAGGTCCGGGCGGAGTATTTCGGCGAGCCGTATCCCTCGGCGACGCTGGCGGAGGTGACGGGTCTGGCCGGTGCGGACTGGCTGGTCGAGATCGAGGCGATTGCTGCCCTGGGTTGATGAAGAGGGAGCAGCATGGGCCGTCCCAAACGACAGACAGGACGGCGTGATCGGGGAAACCTCAAACAAGGGGGTGCAGTATGAAACGGGTATGGGTGACATTGATGCTCGGAGTCCTCATGGTCGCCTACGGCCTCGGCGGGGCCGTGACCACTGCCTGGGCGCAGCAGACCAAGCCGATCAAGATCGGGGTGGACATCTCGCACCGGACAAACCCTTTCTGGGTCAACCTACAGAACGCTGCTGAGCAGGCCGGGAGGGATCTTGGGATCGAAGTGCGGGTCATGGATCACGAGCGGAGGATCGACAAGCAGGTCGAGGTGGTCCAGGGATTCATCGCGTCGAAGATGGACGGGCTCGTCGTGGTCCCGGAGGAGAGGGCGGTGGGTCCGCGGATCCTGAAGATGGCTCAGGATGCCGGCATCCCCATCGCGATCATCGATCGCTGGCCGGAGGCCGCCCCGAGCGGAAACTACATCTCGTTCATGGCGGCCGATGACGTCATAGCTGGCTACGATATCGCCATGGCCCTCATCCGGGCGGGCTGCAAGCGGATGGTCGCAGTCAACGGACCGCGGGGTGCTTCGAATCATGAGGACCGGGTCAAGGGCCGCAATAGAGCCCTGGCGGAAAATCCAGACGTGAAGCTCGTGGCCGAGGACTATGGTCCGAGTGTCCGCGCCGTTGCCGTAGAGAGAGTGGAGACTTTCCTGACCGCGTACCCTGGCCCAGGGTTCGACTGCGTCTGGAACGCCAACGATGACACCGCGGTGGGGAGTTGGAAGGTCCTCTCGGACCGTGGTCTGCTCGGCAAGGTGAAGGTGGCCGGGATGGACCTCTTGCCCGAGGCAATCGAGCTCATCAAGAAGGGCACCTTCGAGTTTTCCGCGGGAGGCCACTACTTGATGGGCGCCTTCTCGGTGGTGGTGATGCACGACTTCCTTCGCGGGATCAAGCCGGCTGAACCGATCATCAAGCTGAAGATGCTCGGGGTCACGAAGGCCAATGTACTCAAGTACGAAGAGCAGTTTATCAAGAACGCCGCCCCCATCAACTGGAGAGAGCGCTCGAGGCTGTACAACCCTCAAGCCAAGACCTACTTCGACATCTTGTTGAAGTAAACGGCGGCGTGGGCATTCGCGGGGGATGGGGAGGTTCAGGCATGCAGAGGACATCTGACATCGGCGGTGCGATCAACAGCGGCCTTGGACCTCCCCTGCTTCTGCGCGAGACGCTTCGCCATCGGATCCGTCCGTACGCCAGGATCTACATCCCCCTCTCGGCCTTCGTGTTCACCTTCGTCGTGTTCGGGGTGCTGGAGCCGGCACGTTTCCTCACCCTGGGTAACGGCGCCGTCGTTCTTTCGCAGTCCGCGGTCCTGTGCGTCGTGGGGTTCGGGGTGACCTTCGTGATCATAGCCGGCGGAATCGATCTCTCGGTAGGGTCCGTCGTGGCCCTCACCGGGATCATCGGCTGCAGCGTCGGCCGGGACTATGGTGTGACGGCTGGCCTGGCCGCGGGGCTCCTCACCGGCCTGGCCTGCGGCTTCGCGAATGGACTCGTACTTAGCAAGTTGAAGATCCCCTCCTTCATCACGACCCTGGGCATGTTGACCGTGGCCCGTGGGGCGGCCTACGTCTATTCTCAGGGCGAGTCCTTTGTGGTGTACGAACTGGCCGTCTTCGAGGAGATCGGGACATTTCCTGCGATTGTCTACGTGACGCTTGGCTGCTTCGGAATCTGCCACTTCCTGCTGAACCAGACACGGTTCGGTCGCTACTGTCAGGTCATCGGCGGCGATGAGCGGGTGGCTATCCTCACGGGGGTTCGCCTCGATCGGGTCAAGATCCTGATGTTCTCGCTCTGCGGGTTCATGGCCGGCGTGGGTGGTCTCCTGCTGGCATCCCGCGTCGGGGCTGCCACGCCCCAGCTCGCGGTGGGGCTGGAACTCGACATCATCTCGGCAGTCGTCCTGGGCGGGACGCCGCTCACGGGGGGGATTGGCAACATCCACAACACCATCCTGGGCGCTCTCATCATGAGCATGTTATCAAATGGCTTGATCATCATGGGGTTCAAGAGTGACATCCAGTTGATGATCAAGGGCGTGGTCCTGATCCTGGCCGTATTCCTCTCCCTGGAACGGGAGAAGATTGGAATCATCAAGTGAGCGCATCGGCAGGGGATTCCAAGACACTGGGGGGCGGTGCTGCGGCTCCATTGGTGAGGATGCGTGGGATCTCCAAGGCCTTCGGCGCGGTCCAGGCACTCAGGCGCGTGGATCTCGCGGTCTGGCCGGCCGAGGTGGTGGGTCTGGTTGGGGACAATGCAGCGGGGAAATCCACCCTGATGAAGGTCCTGTACGGCATTCATGCTCCGGACGAAGGCGAGATCCTCGTCGAAAACAAGACGGTCGTCTTTCACACCGCTCACGACGCCCGGGCCCATGGGATCGAGATGGTCTATCAGGACTTGGCCCTGGTGGACAACCTCGATATTGCGGCGAATGTCTTTGTTGGCAGGGAGCTTACCCGGCGCTTCCTGGGCGTAGTGAAGGTCCTCGACAAGCGGCAGATGGAGCGGGCGGCCGCCGAGGTAGTCCAGACCCTTGATCCGGATCTGACGCAAGTGCGACGAAAAGTGAAGATCCTCTCGGGGGGGCAACGCCAGACGGTCGCCATCGCCCGTAGCCTGTGCTTTGAACCGAAAGTCATGATCATGGACGAGCCCACGGCCAGCCTCTCGCTGGAGAAGATCCACCGGCTCCTGGAGCTGATCCAGCGGCTGAAAGCGCGCGGGCTGGCCATCATTCTGATTAGCCACCGAGTGCAAGATATCTTCACGGTCGGCGACCGCGTTGTCGTTCTGAAGCGCGGCGAAGTGGTGGGTGAACGGCGGATCGGCGACACCTCCTTGGAGGAGGTGGTGCAACTCATGGTTGCAGGCGTACCCCAGGGTGCAGCCGGTGCAGAGAGGGTCCGCGGCGCTTTGAGCTGAACGCCTGGCCGTGGAGCGGCGTTTCGTCGGAACGAAAGACCTCGCGAGGCGCGGGAGATGGAGATGAAGATCGCAGGGCACACCATGGGGACACCGGAGTACACGGTTCCCGAGGCCATCGATCTGTTCGCGACGCTCGGCATGGAGGGGGTCGACGCCATCGTCCACGACGACTACCGCAGCGCGATCCGGACGGATCTCTCCACCGCCGAGTTGCGAGCGCTCCGGCAGCGCGCCGAGGGGCAGGGGCTCCGGTTCGCGGCCATCACGCCGTACCCGACCGACCTGAATTCCCCCGACCAGGCGGTGGCGGCCGCCCACCAGGAGCTCCTGCTCCGGGCCATCGAGATCGCCCAGGAGCTGGGGGCCGGGTGCATCCGCACCTACGCTGGCCGCGAGACCGGCGGACCGGGGCGCGGGGAGCGCCTTCGCCGCCTGGTGGAAGCGATGCGCGGGCCGGCCGAGGTGGCGGCGCAGGCCGGCGTCTGGCTGGGATTCGAGAACCACTTCAACACGCTCGCCGACAGCGCGAAGGCCACGGTCGAAGCGGTCGCGGCGGTCAACCATCCGGCCGTGGGCATCGTGTACGATCAGGGCAACCTGACCATGCTGGGCGCCGAGGACTACCGGGAGACGATCCCGCTGCAGGCACCCTATCTCGTCCATGTCCACGTCAAGGATCTGCGCTTCAAGGACAAGCCGCCCGAGAAGACGTCGGGGGCGGTCGAGGCCCTGCCCGCCGATGCCAAGCCGACGATCTCCTTGCCGGTCGGGGAGGGAATCCTCCCCTGGCACGAGATCATCGCCGAGCTGAGGCGCACCGGGTATGACGGGTGGCTGTCCATCGAGTACGAGCGGCGCTGGTATCCGGATCTGCTCCCGCCCGCCGAGATCGGCATGAAAGCCGGCGCGGACCTGGTCCGGCGGATCCTCATGGATCTGGGTTGACGGAGATTCGACCTGAGGGAGGGAGGAAAGGAGTGTCCATGCCACGCGTGCTCGTGACGGGGGGCGCCGGGTGGCTCGGCGCCGCGGTCGTGCGGCGGTTGGCGGCGCGGGGCGATCAGGTGGTCGTCCTGGACAACCTCCAGGCGGGCGCCCCGGCAAACCTGGAGGGGCTGGGAGCCAACGTGCGGCTGATCCCGGGTGACATCACGGATTTGAGCGGGCTCCTCCTCGTGATCAAGGAGCACCGGGTCCAGCGGATCGTCCACGCGGCGGCCATCGTCAGTGTCATCTCCTCGCTGGGGGCGCCCAGCCACGTGACGCGCGTGAACATCGAGGGGACGCTGAACGTCCTGGAGGCCATGCGGCTGTTCGAGGTGGAGCGCACGGTCCACATCTCCTCCGAGGAGACCTACGGGGACTTCCGGTACGAGCCGATCGATGAGGAGCACCCCCTGGCCCCCACCGCCCCCTACGGCATCACCAAGGTCGCCTCGGAGCACCTGGGACGATTCTACCGCGCCCAGCACAAGACGGATTTCATCAACGTCCGGACCTCGTGGGTGTACGGTCCGGGGTTCCCGCGTCTCAGGATCCCGCGCACGCTGATCGAGGCGGCGCTGGAAAAGCGGCCGCTCCACCTCCCCCAGGGAGGAGACGCCCGGATCGACCACACCTACCTGGACGACTGTGTGGCGGGCATCCTGCTGGCGCTGGATCACCCCACGCACCCCTTCGACGTCTACAACGTCGGCAGCGGCCAGAGCTGGAGCACGGCGGAGCTGGTGGCCATGGTGCGGGAGCTGATCCCGGGAGCCGACCTATCGGTGGGACCGGGCCCGCACCGGTTCAGCGACGAGATGGTGGCGCCGAAGAAGGGGGCACTGGACATCACTCGGGCGCGGACGGTCCTCGGCTACCGGCCGAGGTACGACCTCCGGCAGGGGCTGGAGGCCAACATCGCGTGGTACCGCCGCGGGCGGCCGGCTCCGGGGTTATGAACCCGGCCCGAATAGTGCCGTTCAACCGCCGGTACCAACCTCCTCGCCGTTGGTGCGTAAAGGACGCAAAAGGAACTCCCCATGTTCAGGGCCCAGGTACAGGAGAACTCGGAGATACGGCTTGGAAGATTTCGGTCCAGCAGCTCGTCTGATCCCGCCCAGGCGGGATTGGCAACACTTCGCGATCTTTGCGGTCTTGGCGGTGAGGTTTTTGGGCGCGGGCGGGGAGGCACGGGAGGCGATCCGCCCGGCGGCAGCCGAAGCGCCGCGGGACACCACGGGGGCAATCACACGGGAGGCCGCATGACATGAGCGTCCTGGTCACGGGAGCCATGGGGCACGTGGGGTACATGACGGCCCTGGCCTGCGCCGAGGCGGGGCTGGACGTGATCGCCCACTACCACTCCACGTACAACAAGAGCTGGGCGCAGGCGGCCGGGGCGCGCGTGAGCTGGGTGAAGGGGGATGTGACGGACTTCGCCCATTTGCTGGAGATCACTGAGAAGCACGGGGTGGAGGGCGCGATCCACTTGGCCGCCCTCCCCAACGATACCGTCTGCCGCCCGGTGCCGGTGCACTCCATGACTGTGAACGTCCTCAGCACCCAGCACCTGCTGGAGCTGGCCCGCCAGCGGAAGTGGCGCCGGGTGGTGTACGTCAGCACCGGGGCGGTCTACCAGGCCTCGGACCCGAAGGGGTCCATTCGGGAGACCGACCCGGCCACGCCGGGGAACGTCTACGGCACGACCAAGCATATGGGCGAGTTGCTGGTGAACATGTACCAGAAGACCTACGGGGTCAGCGCGTGCACCGTCCGGGTCTCCTGGGTGTGGGGACCGCCCCTGATCCCGGTCGGCCTGGACGGCCAGCGCGGCCCGATCCCCTACTTCCTGATCCACGCCGTTCGCGGTGAGAAGGTCCACGAGCCCAGCGGCGGGGAGTTCATCGCCAACTTCACCTACGTCAAGGACGTGGCCCATGCGCTCCTCCTGGCCTACCGCAAGGAGGCGCTGGCGAGCAACCTGTACAACGTGAGCAATGGCGAGCACTACTCGACCGCGCAGATCGTCGAGACCATCCGGCGGGTGGTGCCGGGCGCCGAGGTGTCCGTCGGCCCCGGGATGAAGCCCTGGATTGATTACACGGTGTTGCGGGGATCCTTCGATCTCACCCGGATCCGGACCGAGCTGGGGTTCGAGGTGCAGTACCCGCTGGAGCAGGCCATGGCGGATTACGCCGCATGGCTGAAGGCGAACCTTTCCCGCTAATCTTCGGGCAGGGTGACCCGTGGACGACGCCGTCCCGGCGTTGCCCCCCGTGGTGTGAGCACCTCGCATGAGCGCGGTTGAAGTCCGAATGCTGATCAA
>JACQVO010000233.1 GCA_016209725.1 Candidatus Methylomirabilota bacterium
ATGGGGTGAACCCCGCGGCTCAGCAACTCGCAGAGCAGCTCGATGATCTCCGGCCGAACGCCAGAGTGTCCTTTGGCCAGGACGTTCGCCCGGAGGAGGATCGTGGCCCGCGTCTCGGCTTCGCCGATGGGGTCGCCGATGCCGATGGCGTGACTCCGGAGGAGGTTGCGCTGCAGCGCCTCGCGGTCGGCGGAACCCACGAAGACGTCGCTCAGCGGGCCGAAGCCGGTGCTGACCCCGTAGATGGGGCGCTCCGCGGCCAGGGCAGCCTCGATCACGCGCCGGGCCGCCTGGACCTTCGGGAGGGCGGCCGGGTCCAGAGCCACGGCCGCGCCGTGCCGGGCCACCTGCTCCAGGTCATCCAGGGTCAGGCATTCGCCATCCAAAAGCACTGGGGGCATAGGAGGTCTCCGTATGGTTCATGCGAAGCATAGCCCTCGATCGGATTTTCGGTCAACGGGAAAGGGGACCTCGCCCTTGGCAAGCGACAATCCCTTCGGTTGGCTCCCCCGAGAGGACTCGAACTCCCGCTCTCGACGCGTTCAACGGCCGCTGGTCCCGCTCAGACACGGCGGCGCACGGCGAGGTTTTGCGAGGAGAATGCCCTTGACTCGACGGAGGCAGGCCCCCTAGGATGCAACCAGGAGGCATTGAGAATCCATGACGATACCGTTCGATCCGCAGCCGGTCAGGCTGGAAGGCATTCACGTTCGGCTGGAGCCGCTGGCGCGCCGTCACGCCGAGGACCTCTTCGAGGTTGGCAGGGACGAGAGCATCTGGGCGTACATGCCACGGCCGGTCCTGAAGAGCGTGCAGGATACTCAGGCGATGATCGACCAGGCGTTGGAGGTTGCGGCGGGCGGCACCCAGATTCCCTTTGCCATCATCCACCGGCGGAGCGGCAGGGCGGTCGGCTCTACCCGCTACCTCGATATCCGGCGCTCCGACCGCGGGATCGAGATCGGGTGGACGTGGCTAGGCGCCGCCTTTCAACGCACCGCCCTGAATACCGAGGGCAAGCTCCTCCTCCTGACCCATGCCTTCGAGGATCAGGGAGCGGTTCGGGTTCAACTGAAAACGGATCTGCGCAATGCGCGCTCACAACGGGCCATCGAGCGACTCGGCGCCGTGCGCGAGGGCGTCTTGCGGAAGCACATCATTCTCTGGGACGGCTTCATCCGCGACACCGTCTATTACAGCATCCTCGACAGCGAGTGGCCGGAGGTGAAGCGGCGCCTGGAACGTCTGCTCCAGCGCGGGCAAGGCGGCTGATCCCGCGCCCATGCCCGGCACATTATCCGAGGGCTGCCCGGCGGCGGCATCCGACCTGGAGCGTGTGATCGAACCTGGGAACTGATTCAGGAGGAGGCGCCAACGATGGAGGAGCGAACCGGTGACGCATTCGAGCTGGGAGAGAAGCTGACGGTGGTCGGCCGGAAACTCCCGCTAGGGGGACGGCGCGGGTACGGACAAAACAAGGGTGGGCAGAGTTCGCGCTTGACAAGCAAGATCGTATTGAATAGCGTCTCCTTGTGACAGTTTCCCTACCCGCCAGACCGCTCGACTCGAGGACGCCGCGGGAGGGAGTCAGGAGGAAATCACCAGAGTGCATTGTGGGAAGAACGGATGGTTCGGTAACCACGCTGTAGGCTGCCTCCGAAAGGAAAAAAGGGGGAAACCCGATGAGAAGCAAGTTCGTGCTGGTTCTGGTCCTCGCGATGGTCTGTCTGGTTGGTGCCCCGGATCCTGCGTCGGCGGCCGGAATCTTGCGTATCGCGCAGAACGCAGCGGATATCGGCAGCCTGGACCCTCACTTTGCGACGACGACCCAGGACCGCAGCCTGGTGGACATGGTCTTCAATGGCCTGGTCCGCTACAAGCCCGGCGATGGGTCGGTGTTCGAGCCTGATGTGGCCACGAGCATACCTGCCTCCCGGATAGTGGACGGCAAGCAGGTCTGGACCTTCCAGCTCCGCAAAGGGGTCATGTGTCATGCGACGACCGGCGTGCCCACTTACGAGTTGACAAGCGAGGACGTGGTGTACTCGCTGCAAAAGTCCGCGGACAAGAACCGCTCGGCCTATGCCGCCGATTACACGGGGATGACCGTCGAGGCCCCGGATGCCCAGACGGTCAAGGTCACACTGGACAAGCCGCTGTCCCCCGTCCTGTTCTTCGCCAAGGTGGCCAATTACAACGGGGGGTTCATCGTTTGCAAGAAGACCGCCGAGAAACTCGGGCCCGACGGCATGAAGACCCGCCCCGCCGGCACCGGCCCCTTCATGTTCAAGAGCTATAGCTCCAAGGAGCGCGTGCAACTGGTGGCCAACCCTGCCTACTTCCGGGGCAAGCCGCAGCTCGATGGCGTGGACTTCCGCTACATGCCCGACATCAGCAGCCGTGAGCTGGCCCTGCGCAATGGCCAGTTGGACGTGATCAACGGGGCGCCGGACAAGGCCTGGGTGGACAAGATGAAGGGCGTATCCGGCGTCAAGGTTGATGTGTTTGGCGTGGGCGAGGTGGCGGTCCTTCATCTCCAGACCACCGCTCCACCCCTGGACAAGCCGGAGGTCCGCAAGGCTATCGCCCATGCTCTGGACCGGGATGAGTTCCTTGCCCTCGTCGGCCCCGGGATCGGTGAGAACGTCTTCTCGCCTGTTCCGGTGAAGTTCCTGGCGGGCGGCCTCACCCGGCAAGAGTTGGCCGGGAAGGGCCTCGACTACAAGACGGACCGGGAGAAGGCCAAGAAGCTTCTGGCCGATGCCGGATACCCGAATGGGTTCTCCATGGAAATGGTCACCTCCGAGATGACCGGGTACCGGGTCCTGTACGAGTCCATGCAGGCCCAACTCGCCAAGGTGGGGATCAAGGCGAACGTGAAGCTGGTTGACCACTCGACGATGCACAGCATGATCCGCAAGGATGCCAACCCCTTGGTGGTCTACATCGCCTGGCGCCCCAACGCGGATGTCTACTTCACGCAGTTCCTCCACTCCGACTCCACCGTGGTCACCGGCAAGAAACCCAACACGAACTTCTCCCACTACAACAAGATCGACGGGCTCATCGAGCAGGCCCGGAACGAGACCGATCAGGTGAAGCAGGTGGCCCTCTGGAAAGAGGCGCAGATCAAGGCCCTGGAAGACATGGTCGTGTATCCCATCCAGTACCAGAACCAGGTCTATGCCCGCTCCACGGCTGTGGACTACGGGCACGAGCTGATCTCCGTCCTGGCGCTCTATCCCGGCATCACCGAGAAGACCCGCCTGACAAAGTAGTCCGGGAATCGGCCACGCGGTGGGCGTGCCAGCAGGCGGGCGCGCCCACCGCTGTTGGGCGCTCGCCACCCGACACCCATGCTCAAATACATCGCGCAGCGACTGGCCCTTTCGATTCCCGTCTTCCTGGGGGTGGCCACCATTGTCTTCCTCGTGGTCCGGGTCATTCCTGGTGACCCTGCGGTCGCCGCACTGGGCGACTATGCGTCCAAGGAAGCGGTGGATGCCTTGCGGCAACGGATGGGTCTCAACGAATCGCTCCCGGTCCAGTATGTCCGCTTCCTGGGGAGCCTCGTGCGCGGTGATCTTGGGAAATCCATGATCACCGGATCGCCCATCCGTGACGACATCGCCCACGCCCTTCCGTATACCATTGAACTGACCGTCCTGGCGATCCTGATCGGCACCTTCTTGGGGGTCCCCATCGGCGTCTATACGGCAATCCGTCGCAACCGATTGGCCGACTATATCGGGCGCGTCCTGTCGCTGACCGGTCTTTCGGTGCCGGCCTTCTATCTGGGGATTCTGCTGATCTTGCTGTTGGCTATTCAATTCCAGTGGCTGCCGGCGACCGGGGGCGGCGGGATGGACGATCTCCGCGAGAATATCAGCCACCTGATCCTGCCGGCGCTCACCTTGGGTCTCGTCATGACGGCCTCGGTCGCCCGGCTGGCGCGTTCCGCGATGCTCAACGTCCTCCGCCACGATTATGTGCGCACCGCCCGCGCCAAGGGGCTGAAAGAGCGGGTCGTGCACCTCCGGCATGCCCTACGGTCTGCCCTGATCCCCATCATCTCCGTGACGGGCATCTGGGCGGTCAGCTTGATCGGCGACTCCGTGACCGTGGAGGTGGTCTTCGCCAGGCCGGGGTTGGGGAAGATGATGGTGGGCGCCATCCTCCAGCGTGACTATACGGCGTTGCAGTCCATCATGGTCATTTACACGGGCTTCGTTGTGGTCATCAACCTGATGATCGACCTGATCTACGGATGGGTGGATCCCCGGATCAGACACTAACCCGGATTAACCGCGAACGTGGTCGCGAATAATCCGGGTAATGACAAAATCCCAATGACCAATGACCAAACGGGATTCCGCTTCCTGTTACGCCGAGTGACATGGCGGACCGGGATTTCGGCCCCATTGGGATTTGGGAATTGGTCATTGGTCATTTGAGCCGGAGGATTCACGGGTTCGCCCGTGAATTATCCGGGTTAAGGTGATGACCCCCAAATTCCTCTGCAATTCCGTTCACCCTGAGCCTGTCGAAGGGTGCTGAATCCTGGCTTCGACAAGCTCAGCCCGAACGGGTTCCCTGTATAGCTGGTTCTGAGTCAGTACACCAGAGTGGGTCGAACGGATGGGCGCAGAAGCAGTCCCGGCGAAGACCAGCGGTGAGCGCAGGCGGCTGTGGCGGACATTCGCCCGGAACCGGGCCGCCGTGGTCGGACTGGTCCTGGCCATTCTGGTGACCATCCTGTCCGTTGCCGCGCCGCTTGTCACGTCGCACGACCCGGTGGCGCAGGAGGCAAGATTCCGCCTCCAGCCGCCGGATCAGACGCATCTCCTGGGACGGGACTCCTTCGGCCGGGACGTGTTCGCCCGCGTGCTCTTCGCCGGGAGGATCTCGCTCTTGGTGGGCGTGTGTGCTGTCTTGCTGGGGGGGGTGATCGGATCGACGCTGGGCCTGATGGCCGGCTATGCCGGCGGCAAGATCGAAAATGTGATCATGCGCTTCGTGGATACCCTGATGGCCTTTCCGAGCCTGTTGCTCGGAATGCTCGTGCTGGCGGTCCTCGGCCCAGGGTTGGTCAAGATGATCCTGGCGATCGGCATCATGCTGTCTCCCGCGTTCGCCAGGGTGATGCATGGTTCGGCCCTGTCGCTGAAGAAGCGGGAGTTCGTGGAGGGGGCGCGTTCCGTGGGGGCCAGCACTCCCCGGATTCTGGCCCTGCACATCTTGCCCAACGTGATGGGTGAGGTCGTCGTCCTGGGCAGTCTGTGGACCGCCTCCGCCATCCGGATCGAGGCGAACCTGAGCTTCATCGGTCTGGGGGTCTCGCCGCCCACACCGACATGGGGCAACATGATCCGTGACGGCACGCCACACCTGCTGAACGCCCCCTACCTGTCCGTGTTCCCGGGCCTGGCC
This sequence comes from Candidatus Methylomirabilota bacterium, assembly GCA_016209725.1. Taxonomy (GTDB): domain Bacteria; phylum Methylomirabilota; class Methylomirabilia; order Methylomirabilales; family 2-02-FULL-66-22; genus 2-02-FULL-66-22. The sequence goes on from JACQVO010000233.1 coordinate 5,431, forward strand.
ATCCTGGTGGCCGTGCTGGGATTCAACCTGCTGGGGGACGGGCTCCGCGACGTGCTCGACCCGCACCTCCGGGAATAGCAAAGAGGGAACGCCGTGTCGGCAACAGGTGAACTGGTCTCATTCGTCCGCCGGCTGGACCCCGCCGGTCTGTCCGACCAGGTGTTGCACCAGGCCAGCCGATGTGTGCTGGACGTCGTGGGCGTTGCCATCGCCGGTACCCGCACCCCCATGACCCAGATCAGTGCCCGCTTTGCCTCCGAGCAGTTCGGCGCCGGCAAGGCCACGGTCATCGGGTCCCGCCGTCCGCTGAGCGTCGCCGGCGCCGCGTGGGTCAACGGCAATGCCGCCAGCGCGCTGGACCTGGATGACGGCCACCGCCTAGCGATGGGACACCCCGGCGCCGTCGTCATCCCGGCCGCCCTGGGCATCGCCGAGGTGACGGGTGTCCGCGGGCGGGAGTTCCTGGCGGCCATCGTGGCCGGGTATGAGGTCGCGGTTCGGGCCAGCGTCGCCCGCGTTCCCTGGTACAAGGACCGCATGTATTCCAGCGGCATCTGGGGCATCTTCGGCGCCGCCGCCGCCGCCGGCAAATTGTTGGGATTCGACGAGGCCTCTCTGCAATCCGCCATCGGCAACGCCGCCTCCCACGGTCCCTTCCCCCCGGGCGGCTTGCAGGCGAACTACAGCATGGTCAAGGAGGTCATCGGGTGGGCCGGCATGACGGGGTGCGCGGCGGCGCTCTTGGCGCAGCAGGGTTTCATCGGCCCGGAGGACGTGATGGACTACTCCGGCCGCTGGAATCCCGCCCAACTCGTGGAAGGGCTGGGCGACCCGGACCGATATGCCATCCTCGACACCTACTTCAAGCCGTACGCCGTCTGCCGGTGGGCGCATTCCTCGGTTGACGCCGTGTTGGAGCTGGCGGGGCGACACGGGCTAGGACCCGAGGAGATCGAGAAGATCCTGGTCGAGACCTTCTACGAGGTCACCCGCTTGGTCAACTACGCCCCCCGGAACGCCATCGCCGCACAGTTCAGCATCCCCTTCGCCCTGGCGGTGGCCCTGCGGCACGGGAGGATCGAGCCCGAGGACGTGAGCGAGGAGAACCTGCTGAGGCCCGAGATCCTGGACCTGGCCCGGAAGGTCGAGGTCTTCGTGGACCCGGAGATCAACAGCCAGTTCCCCGCCAAGACGATCGCCCGGGTGGCGATGCAGACAACCCGCGGGCGTTTCCAGACGACGGTCGAGTACCCTCGCGGCAATCCCGAGAACCCGCTGAGCGATGAGGAACTGGCGGCCAAGTTCCGCTCGTTGACGGCCAAGATCGTGGGCGACCGGGCCTCCGAGAAGCTCCAGGCCGCCATCCTCGGCCTGCCACGGGCGCGAGACGTCACCTCGCTCACGCAACTGCTGGCGTTCTAGAGGAGAGGGAACCGTGAAAATCCTGGTCCTCGGCACAGGCCTGCAGGGGCGGGCCACCCTGCACGATTTGGCCCGCAGCCCGAGGGTGTCTCACGTCATTGCCGCCGACGCCGATCTGGCCGGCCTGACTCGCACTCTCGACCGCCTGAAGGCGCCGAAGATCGAGCCGGTCGAGTTGGACGCCCGCCACCACGACCGGGTCGCCGCGCTCATGCGGAAGGTGCAGGCAGTCATCGTCTTGCTTCCGGTCTCATTCCACGTGCCCATCACTCGGCTGGCCGTCGCCAATGGCATTCATCTGGTCAACTCCTCCTATGTCCCCCCCGAGTTCCACGAGATCGGACGGGACGCGGCCGCCCGCGGTCTGGCGATTCTTCCGGAGTTCGGATTCGACCCGGGGATTGATCTCGTCCTGGCCGGGCAAGCGGTGAAAGAGCTGGACGAGGTCCACGAATTCTATTCCTACGGCGCCGGCTTCCCGGAGCCCAGGGCCGCCGCCGGCCCTCTGCGCTACAAGATCTCCTGGACGTTCGAGGGCGTGCTGAAATCGTACGTGCGGAACGCCCAAGTCATCCGCGAGGGCAAGACGGTGGCGATTCCCGGACGGGAAATTTTCGCCCCATCCAACATCCATACGGTCACCATGGACGGCTACGGAACCCTGGAGGCGTATCCGAACGGGGATGTGGCCCACTACCTCGACGCCATGGGCGTGGCGGCCACGATCAAGAACGCGGGGCGCTTCGCCATGCGGTGGCCCGGCCATTGCGCCTTCTGGTATGCCCTGGCCCAGTTGGGCTTCCTGGAGCAGGCGTCGCTCCCGGTCGGGAGTGCCACGGTCTCGCCGAGAGATTTCGTCCGAAGTCTCCTAGAACCCCAGCTTCAGTATGCGGACGACGAGCGGGACGTGGCAGTGATCCGGCTGGACGTGCGCGGCACCAAGAGCGGCAGGAAGCGGCGCCTCCTCTACCACGTGGTGGATCTTCGCGACTTGGAGAGTGGTCTCTTGGCCATGAACCGCACGGTGGGGTACACCGCCAGCATCGGGGCCCAGATGATCCTGCGGGGGGACATCCAGAAGCGAGGACTCCTCTCGCCTCTCACCGACATCCCAACCGACCTCTTTTTCACGGAGCTGCGCGAGCGCGGCATCACCGTGCGGCGCGCGGAAGGAGACTGGTAGATCATGGGCAAGCACGTGGCAGTCATCGGTGCAGGGAATGGCGGAACCGCCATCGCCGGGGATCTCACCCTGGCAGGGCACGAGTGCCGACTGTTCGAATTCACGGAGTGGGCCGGCAACGTGGACGCGGTGAACGCGCAGGGCGGCATCAAGGTCACCGGCGTGGCGCGCACCGGCTTTGCCAAGGTGGCGCTGGCCACCACCGACCTGAAGGCCGCCCTGGATGCGGCCGAGCTGGTCATGGTGGCCACCCAGGCCGTGACCCATACGCGGGTGGCCCAAGCCACGGCGCCCCTGGTTCGCCCCGGCCAGGTGATGATCCTCTGGCCCGGGTCGGGCGGCACGTTGGAGTTCCGCCGGATCTTCGACGAGCTGGGGGTGAAGACCGACGTCATCCTGGGTGAGGCGGCGACGCTTCCCTACTGCTGCCGACGCCTGGAGGGCCCCGGGACCGTCAACATCCACCGCATCGACGGCCCCCGCAACCAGGTGGCCGCGCTGCCGGCCTCGCGCACGCCCGAACTGATGGCCGCACTGACGGGCGTCTACGACACGGTCGTCCCGGCGCAGAGCGTCCTGGAGCCGGCCTTGTACAACCCCAATATTATCGTCCACCCGGCCGGCGCCCTGTTCAACATGGGCCGCATCGAGCACAGCCAGGGCGAATTCTGGATGTACAAGGAAGGGATCACCCCTTCGGTCAAGAAGATCATCAACGGCATGGATCGAGAGCGCCAGGCGATCATGGCCGCCCTGGGCTACACGCCGATGACGTACGAGCAGGTCTTCACCGACCTCTTCAACGTCAGCGTCGCCGAGTTCGCCGTGGCCTCCAGCCAGGGGCCGTTCTCCATGCAGGATCGCTACGTGACGGAGGACGTCCCCATGGGGGTCACGCTGACGGCCTCGCTGGGTCGGACACTTGGCGTGCCCACGCCCACGTACGACGCCATCATCCACATCGCTTCGCTGGTGAACGAGACGGAGTACTACACAATCGGCCGCAACCTGGCGAACCTGAGTCTGGACGGCCTGTCGTCAGAGCAGCTCAATGCATATGTCATGACCGGCAGGCGACCGAGGGCTGCCCGGGCATCTGCCATGCGGCGGGTCGCCGGCAAGCGGAAGGCCGCCAGGACGACCAGGCATTCCAGGGCGGCGGGCGCGCGTTCCAGGGCAACCAAGAGGGGGCGGAAGTAGGCCATCATGACGCGGATCGGAACGCCACCCGAGGTCGAGCGCGGCCAAGCCATCACGATCAGGGTGGACGGCCTCCCGCTGCCCGCCCATCTGGGTGAGACGCTCGCAGGAGCCATGCTGGCGTCTGGACGGCGCGCCTGGCGCCACACGCGTCATGGCCATGCACGGGGCCTGTTCTGCGGCATCGGCCTTTGCTTCGATTGCCTGGTGACGGTGAACGGCACGCCGAATGTCCGCGCATGCCTGACGCCCGTGGCGGCGGGGATGATTGTGGAGACGGAGAGGAAACCTTAGTCCTGCATTTTGCAAATACAATGACACGCATTTCATCTCCCTCTCCCTGGATGGGAGAGGGCAGGGGTGAGGGTGCGGGGAGGGCGGGCACTCCGGAGACCCCCTCACCCTGCCCCTCTCCCACGCAGGGGAGAGGGGTTCGGAGGGGTGACCGGGGACAACACGCGATCTTGATTCAGAAACGGAGCACTTAACATGGTGGCTTCGGGGGCGCCGCCGCCTGTCATTCATCTCTCAGGATGATCGATAGACCAATGGAAAAACATGTGGAAGTAGCCGTTGTCGGGGCGGGACCCGCTGGGCTCGGCGCCGCGCTGGCGGCGGCCCGGGCCGGAGCACAGGTCACACTGATCGACGGAGGCCTGCTCCCCGGCGGCCAGTATTTCCGGCAGGCGGCGGCAGAGTTTCGCGTCCGCGACCCCTCGCGTCACCAACGGGAGGGCCAGGCGCTCTGGGAAAAAGTGGTCGCCGCGGGCGTCCGCTTTCTCCCCGAGACCGTGGTCTGGGGCGCCTTCGAGGGAAACCTCTTGGCGCTGCACGGGCCTCAGGCGCCCTCCGCCCTGCAAGCCCAAGCCATCATCCTGGCCACAGGCACGTACGACCGTCCGGTCGCGTTTCCGGGCTGGACCCTGCCCGGCGTGATGACCGCAGGCGCTGCCCAGGCCTTGCTGAAGCACCAGCGCATCCTGCCGGGCAAGCGCATTCTTCTTGCCGGAACGGGACCGCTGCAGGTCGTCCTGGCGGCGGAGCTGGTCCGCGCCGGTGCCGAGGTCGTGGCGGTGCTGGAAGGGGCCTGGCTCTTTCCTGAGAGCCTCCGCTATATCGGGGCGCTGCGGGGTCAGTGGCGGCGGATGGCCGAGGGGCTGAGTAGCCGGCTGACCCTCTCACGTCGAGGCGTGCCCTTCCGACCCGGCTGGGGCATCCTGGCAGCCCACGGCAGGGGCCAGGTAGAATCTGCAACCGTCGCTGGCCTGGACCGCGACTGGCGGCCCATCGCGGGCAGCGAAGAAAGGCTGCCCTGCGACGCGCTCTGCCTGGGCTACGGCTTCATTCCGTCGAACACCCTGTCTCGCCTGCTGGGCGCAAAGCAGGAGTGGCGCCCCGATCTGGGCGGCGAGGTTCCGGTCCGCGACCGGCACATGCAGACGAGTGTGCTCGGGGTCTTTGCCGTGGGAGACGGGGCCGGCGTCGGCGGGGGGCCGTTGGCCCTGGTGGAAGGAGCGATCGCCGGGATCACGGCGGCGACCCGAACCGGGCATGGGGCGGACAGGGCCGAGAGGGCGATTCAACGGCTTTCTCCGTCGCTGGCTCGCGAGCGGCGATTCCAGCGGATGTACGCCGCCCTGTTTACGCCCGGGCCAGGCCTGTACGAGTGGAGCCGGGACGACACCATCCTCTGTCGCTGCGAGGAGGTCACCCAGACGGATGTGCGCCGGGCGGTTGCGCTCGGGGCGGATTCGGCGGACGAGGTCAAGGCGATCACCCGATGCGGGATGGGGGATTGCCAGGGACGCGTGTG
>JACQVO010000023.1 GCA_016209725.1 Candidatus Methylomirabilota bacterium
GCTCGTGGCGGCGGGTCATGGTCTCCGTGAGGAGGAAGCAGCCCATCTGGCGGGCGGTGACCGCCGGGACGGGCGCGGTGAAAAAGATCCACACGTGGGCGCCGGGGCCGGAGCACGTGCGCTCGACCGCGGCGGGCACGCCGTGCGCGCGACACGTCTCCACCAAGGCTGTGGTATCCACCTGCCACGCCCCCTCGTCGAGGTCGACGGCGAGGAACCAGCACGTGTCATCCGGGAGGAGGGGGTACACCCCCAGAATCTGACGGCCCTGGAGGTGCTGCAGGATCTCGCGGTCGGTCACTGGCAGAAACGCCTGGTGCGGGCAGGTGCCGCACATGGCTGCCCCGCGTTTTCGACCGCCCTCCGTCTTCAGACAGACCCCCTCGACCCATTCGTTTCCGCAGGCGGGGGCGTAGCCCGACCGTCGCGTCCTCTGGTTCTCCCAGCGCCTGGCGAACACATCGGCACGTCCGCGGAAGAGCGAGCGGAAGAGCGCGATCTTCTCTGCGGTTGTGAACGAGTCCGGCTGAGCGGCGGGTCCTTCGACGGTCGTGGATCGCCGTCCAGGGCAGAACCGTGACATCCGCCCGCTTCTGCAGCGTCTCGCCGCCGTAGATCAGAACCGCCTCGGGTGGAGTGCGTGAAGCAAGGCCAGGACGGACCTTGCGCACCGCGTCCAGCATGTCGCTGGAGACCGTGGCCCCGCTTTGCACCTCGACGAGGGAGACCGTCTCGCCTGCGGCGACCACGAGGTCGGCCTCTGCGCCGTGGCTGTCGCGGTAGGTGAAGTGTCCGGCGGGTTCCCCGCGGTGGGCCCGCTGCTTGAGGATCTCAGAGGCCACCCACGTTTCGAAAAGGGCCCCCCGCAACGGATGGGCGCGCAACTGCGCCACGGACCGAATCCCCAGCAGCCAGGAAACCAGCCCCGTGTCGTAGAAGTGGAGCTTGGGCATCTTCACGACGCGCTTCCGGAGATTGCGGCTATAGGACGGCAGGCGGAACACGATGAAGGTGGTTTCCAGGCTGGAAGGTGATAAGATCGCCCACATTCAGGACGGTTCGCACGTCTCGCTCAAGGTAGGTCGCGATGTACGCTCCCAACCAGTCCGATGGGTCCACTTGCTGGTCGAAGATGCGGGGATAGCCGCCGGCAAATAGGGTCTCGTCCAAGGTCGTGGGGTGATCCTTAAAGCGACACACTTCGGTGCGGGCCAGTGGCAGCAGGTGGAGCAGTGCGGTGCGTCCGGCGAGGGACTGGCTCTGGGATATTCCAAGATGTGATTTTGAAACAGCCGGATCTTTGTGAGGTGCTGGGCTGGAGAGTCTCGTGGGCGGCCCACGATCCTTATAATGCAGCTGCATGGTGTCTTAAGAAAGTCGCCCCATGTAGGCCAGGAAAACGGCCGGGGCGAGTTGCCTCAACAATCGTCGCTGGTCGACCATCTCTTCATGGGCACCGTTCGCCCGCGCCCGTTCCGCACCTCTCACAGCTTGATACACCTGTAGTGATCCTGCGTGCTTCCCGTCATGCGGCATTCCCACCTTCACATCGACGAGAGGCAGGACGCCCCTGAGCCATCCCCAGATAGCAGCCGAATAGATATCCTGGTCCGCGATCGCCTCTGACAGTTCCTTGTCATCTATCCCTTCCGGCTCCACCTCCCATGGGGCCGCCAAGAGGGCCCTTGCGTATACGACCCTCGCCTCGCCTGTCCTGCCCTGTTGGAAGAGGCAATTGCCGAGGCACACGAGGATTCTGGCGCCAAGCAGGTGTCTCCCCAATAGTGCTCTCAGGGCTTCCTCGGCCCGCCCATGATCCTCCAGCTCAAGCAGAAGGCGCCCAAGACACAAGTCCGGTGGGACATAGAGGTGACAGTCGCCTTCCAGGAGCGCGATCACCCTCTGGATGAGCCCCTTCCGGAACGCCTGGCCCCACTGCCCAAAGGGGTATGACTTTATGCGTCCCCAGAGCTTGGCAGCAGCCTCTCTCCTTTCCAGGCGCTCGGTTTCCCTCAAGGCATCATCCCATGATGCAGCCATTGCAAGCCCGGCAGAGGCGCCAGGATGCCCGGGCCATCTGGAGAGGACCGCCTCGAATATGACGAACGCCCTGGGGAGATCGAGCCTGCCCAGGGCGCTGAAGCCTTCCCCGACCTTGACTTGATCCCAGCCGAAGAGGTCTAGCTGGCGCCCGTCATCCATTCAGTCTCACCCAACGTTCGGGCTGGCGCATTGGCGCCGGTCAGCGACTGGAAGAGGAGCTGTGGGATACGGTCGCTCACTTTCGCCTTCGCGCGGACGGTTGCACGGGGGAGACCCGGGAGCCAGGCGACAGTATCTCTCGGTGGCCGTGAGTGTCAAGGGTCGCAGCGGAGACGGAGCCATCACCCTCAGCAGACCATTGGGCAAGAACAGGGAAAGACCGAGACCGCGGGCTGTCTCCGTGCATCGACACATGGGTTGTGGTAGGCTCCGGAGGATTCGGGAACACCCCGAGGCGCAGGCGATCATCCGGCTTTGGACCAGGAGGGATGCCCCGTGAGTGCCTTTCGCCTGTTCGACCTATCACATCGGGAACGGCAGGGAAGAGGACCGAAACAGACGATCATGCATGCGAGGGAGCAACATGGACTTGATGGCCTTGAAAGACACCCCGCCCTGGGACTGGCCGGAAGGTGCCGGCAGGATGTTCCTCGACCTCCTTCGGGATGACCAGGCCCCAGAGTCCGACCGTCTTCTCGCGGCGGAGCTGGCAGGCGACTTCACCGTGATCAACGACGAACTGGTCGACGCCTTGCTGGCGATCCTGCGCAGCGGCGCTCAATCAGAGACGCTGCGCGGCAAGGCGGCGATCTCCCTGGGGCCCGTCCTTGAGCACGCCGACACGCAGGGGTTCGAGGATCCCGATGAGGTGCCGATAACCGAGCGAACGTTCCACACGATCCAGCAGTCGCTTCGCACGCTGTACACGGATGCCGGGGTTCCGAAGGAAGTGCGGCGGCGGATCCTGGAAGCATCGGTGCGCGCCCCGCAGGGCTGGCACCAGGATGCGGTCCGTGCCGCATACGGGAGCGGCGACGAGGCCTGGAGGCTCACGGCCGTCTTCTGCATGCGTTACGTTCGCGGCTTCGAGCGGCAAATCCTGGAAGCGCTGGGCAGCCAGAACGCGGACATCCACTATGAGGCAGTCTGCGCGGCAGGCAATTGGGGAGTGGACGCAGCCTGGCCGCACATCGCCGCACTCGTCACCTCGAAGAGAACCGACAAGCCCCTGCTGCTGGCAGCGATAGACGCCGTGGCCGGCATCCGTCCACAGGAGGCACCTGAGATCCTCGGTGACCTGACCGACTCCGATGACGAGGACCTCGTGGAGGCGGTCTACGAAGCCATGGCCATGGCCGAGGGGCTTTCGCATGAGGATGGCGAGGACGACGACGCGATCTTCCGCTGAAAATCGGCCGCGGTCGGGGTAAGTCGAGTGACCAGGAAGAAATCAACAGGGAACTGGCGGCCCTGAAGCGGATGTTTAGCTTGGCCCTGGCCGCGGAGAAATTGCTTCGACGCCCGCACATCCTGACGCTGCAGGAGAACAACGTCCGCAAAGGCTTCTTTTCATGCTTGGAAAGACGGAACGGGGGTATCGCGACAAGAAGCCGACCGTCGTTCTTGAGAAATTCCGCGCGCTGCTCGCCCCTAAGTATGGAGAGGATCAAGTATCGCTCGGACGGCGGTCGGTGCAGGTGGACTTCCGTGTCCAAATTGTCGAGGATACGACGGACGACCAGGTGATGAGCATCGATCTCGAGGTGATGGCGCTGCATCTTTTCGTGCCACCATTCTCCGGTGGCTACCCATATGAACTGAAAGGCTTCTTCTCGACTGCGGCAGCGAGAATTGGTGAGGTGTGGTCCGATCCCGCACAGCTCGGCCCCCCAGTCTCCGATCAGATGGACGATGCCAAGACGCGCGCGGCGCGCGCAGCGTTCCTCGGCGCGGAAGAGTCGGTAAGCCGGGCGATCCGCCTCGTCCAGAACGGGCGCCAGGGAGATGCGCTTCAGGAGTGGGGAAGACTCTTCGGGCCCCTGTTTCCGCTCTCCTGAGTGAGGAAGTAGGCCAACGCCCATTAGCCGCATCCAACCGAAAGTACATCGTTGGGAACGAGGGCCGGGCCTCACGGATGCTTACGGTTCGCGTGGCTGCGATTCAATTATATGCTAAGTATAAAGATATATAGTAAGTAAATAAATACTTGACAAGTTACTTTCACGCGACCACCATTGGCCCCGAACGGGGGGCCAAATCGTGCCTAGACCAAAGATCGCTGTTGAACCCGATCAGTCAGCCGTTCCTGTGGCTCGCGAGGCTATCCTCCAGGCCCTCAGGAAGCGCGGGTTCCAGGTCCGCACGGAAGAGGTGCACCTCCCGGCGGCTGGCCTGCGGCGCGGCCCTGTGGTGGATGCCGTCATGGTGCGCCAGCGGCGTCAGTTCGCCGTCGAAATCAAGGTCGCGCGGGAACTCGCGGACTGGCTCTTTCAGTGGCTGGCCCGACCGATTCTCGTCCTCCAAGCGGCGCACCGGCTCGAAGGCTGGCATCCGCTCCTGGCGCTGTACGTGGAGGCGCTCGACCCACGCGGGGTGCGGCGATTCAAGGCCCAGATGGCACTCTATGCACCCGGGCTCTGGTGGCTCATGCTGGACAGCCGGGGCAAGGTCGCGGCCCATCTCCCCGGCGGGGACGAGGAGGCGATCGGGAGCGGCCCCGAAAACGCCGCTGCCCGCGCGTCCCGTGCGTGGCGATCGCGAACCGACGTGTCTCGGCCCAGCTACAGCTCCGCCCGGCTGTCGTTCGGGGATCTGGATCAGTGGCTCCTCAAGGTCCTCCTGTTCGGTCGCGCCCAGGGAGCTGAGTGGGGCGGCCCGCAGGGACCCAGCCGATATCTGGCCGACCTCGCCAAGCTCGCCGCGGTGGCGCCGCCATTGGTCTACCGCTGGGCGGCCGCCATGGAGCGCGCGGGGTACTTAGCCAAAGCGATGGGCCGGGTTCCCGTGCTGCAGGAGGGAGAGCGCCTCCTTGCCGAGTGGCGCGGCCGGTATCGGATCAGCGACAACGAGAGCCTCGCCTGCGCGCCGGTCTTCGGCGAGCGGATCGATGTCAAGTTCGTTGCGGCGTTCCTGGATCGCCTTCGCCACCTCCCGGCGGCGGCGCCCGCGGTCGCCCTCACGGGCCACCAAGCCTGTCGCCTCTACCGCCTGAAGCATTCCGATGCGCGCTCGATCCACCTGTACGTGTCCGGTGATCCCTCGGCCCTCCTCGAGCACCTGCAGGTGGTCCCGAGTGCCAGCGGCACAGCGCCGATCGTCCTCCTCCGGCCCCGGTATCCCAGGAGTGCCCTGGGGGGCGTTGCCCGCTTGGACGGCGTTCCCGTGTGCGATCCCCTCCAGGCCTACCTGGACCTGTACCACCTCCCGGACCGCGGGCGCGAGCAGGCGGAGGTGGTGGAGGAGCGGATCCTAGCGGCGGTCCTGCGTCAGGCCGCGCAGGCGCCGCATGACCGTTAGCTCGCCGGAGGCCTTCTTGGCTCACGTCCTGCGCGCCTTCGGACCCTACCTCGACAGCCTCGTCGTGGTGGGCGGGTTCGCCGTCCGCCTTTACGAGCACCATCCGCGCGCCGCTCCCGCGGCGACCCGGGTCCTGCCGACCTTCGACGCGGACCTCGCGACGCCGCCCCGCCTCCCGGTGCGGGGGCGCCCGCTGGGCGAACTGGCGGAGGCGGCGGGCCTGAAGCCGGGTTTCCGGGGGGATCGCATTCCCCCCGTGATGAAATTCGTGCTGACCCGTCCGTCGGGCACGGCAGCGGGGGAGGCAGAGTACAGTCTCGAGTTCCTGACCCCCTTGACCGGCGCGCCGGTCGATCGGGCCGGCCGGGTCGCAGGCACGAGCGACGTGCAGCCAGGCGTGACGGCCCAGCGCCTGCGGTACCTCGATCTCTTGCTCGAGACGCCCTGGCGCGTCTCGCTCGCAGGGGAGGTCCGGATCCGGATGAACGGAACCGCCGCGTGGCGCACGTGGCTGGGGCGGGCGCGGCGCCAGGCCGAGGTGCTCTTCCCCGGTCCGGCCTCTCCGGGCGTCACGGAGGCCCACCGGGTGCTGCGGGCCGAGCTGGCCGGCCAGGGGGTCGAGGTCCCCAGCCCGGAGATGATCCACGCCGGCCTCCGCCTCTTCCTGAACATGTTTTAACCTCGCGCCGGGCGTGTGCCCGGGAGGTGGCCATGGCGTCGTTGTGTCGGGCAATCACGACGCGGCCAGCGAGATCACCCGGCACCTGGAGCCCCCCGCCAACGTGATCGTGGCGCCCACCAGGCGCCCCGGCCGATTTGAGTTCCCGGACCTGGACACGATTGTCCACGCCCAGGGCTTTGCGACCCGCCATTGCCCCGAGAGCATCCTCGGCGCCTGGCCGCCCGCGGAGCGAGGGGCGGTCAATATCGGCCTCCTGCAACAGGCCGAAGATCGCGGCCTCGCGGTCCGGGTCGTCCTCACGGGAGCCACCCCCGCCCACGCCGCCATCGTCCGCGACCCGGAGCGGACCCTCAACGAGGTCCGCAGCATGCCGCTCGACCTCGCCGCCGGCCAGGAGGGGCTCCACCTCGTCTACGGGCCGAACGAGGCCAGGAAGAGCGCCGCCCTCCGGGCCATCCACGGATTCCTGTTCGGCATCCCGGTGCAGAGCCCCGACACCTTCCGCTACGGGGGCCCGGCTATCCGCAAGAGCGGGGGCGCGGCCGGCGAGACGCTGTTCGCCGCGGCCGTGGGCGGCGTCCGGCTCCAGCGGCTCCTGGCCGAGGTGACGGCCGAGGCCGACGGGCTCTTCAAGCCCCGGGGCGTCAACCTGCCGCTCAACAAGCTGCTCGACGAGTACAAGCAGGCCGTTTCGGCTGTCAAGGAGCTCAGCACCCCGGGAAAGACCGTGGCCGAGCTCCGCACCCGGGAGGAGGGCCTCCGGCGCCGGACCGGCGAGCTCGAGGCAGACCTCCGCGCGAAGCGTACCGAGAGCGTGCGCCTGGAGCGCCTGCAGAAGGCCATTCCCCTCCTGGCGGAGTCCCAGGGGTACGCGAACCGGCTGACCGCCCTTCAAAACGCGCCGGACCTCGCGGAGGATTGTCCGGGGCGGCGGACAGCCCAGGAGGCCCTCGCCCGGCACGCGGCTGCCGCCGAACAGGCGCAGCGGAAGCGGGAGGCCCTCGACGACGAACTGGAGGCCCTGGCGATCCCGGACGCCCTGCTGGCCGAGAGCCCGGCGATCGCCCAAATCTACGGCGAGCTCGGGCAGTACGAGAGCGCGGTGCGTGATCTGCCGGCGCAGGCGCGCCTTCGGGACAGTCACCTGGAGGCAGCGCGGGTGATTCTCGCGGAGCTCCGGCCGGACCTGAGCCTCGAGCACGCCGGGGCGCTCCGGATCCCGGCCGTCGCGCGCGAGCGGGCGCAAGAGCGCGACGAACGGGTCCAGGAAATGTCCCGCTTCATCGCGGAGTACGAGCGGCGCGCCCGACAGGTGGTGGATAACCTGGCTCCCGACCTCCTCTGTTCCTTGCCGCTCGAAGACACGGTCCGGGAGCTCGAGCGGCGGCGGGATACGGCCACAAAGCACGCAGTGCGGCGAGATACCCTCCGCAAGCAGGCGGACGCACTCGAGGAAGACCGCCAGGCCGCGGAGGAGGATCGCGAAACCGCCGACCGCCTCCTGGCCGAGCTCCTGACGGAAGCGGGTTGCCAGGGCATCGGCGAGCTCCCGGCCGTGGAGACCGCGGCGCCCGAGAAGCGAGACTGCCGGAAGCAGCTGGTGCGGGTGGAGGGGCTCCTGCGACCGTTTGCGGGCACGGGGACCTTGGAGGCGCTCGCGGCAGAGGCGGGCTTGGTGAACCCCGACGTGCTACCGTCTCAACTCGCCACGCTCGGCCAAGAGATCAACGAGGTGGACACCCAGTTGAAGACCCTGTACGGCGAAGTGGCGGTGGCGCGGACTGACCTGGCCGCCGTGGCCGGCGACGACCGGGCGGCCGAGAAGGCGAGCGAAGCGCAGGCCCTGCTCGCCAGGATCCGCACGGAGGCCGGCCGGTATCTGCGGGCCCGCCTGGCGGCTGCGTTGCTCCAGCAGGAGACCGCGCGGTACCGGGAGACGCATGCCGGCGACCTGGTCCAGGCGGCCGGCGGGCTCTTCGCGCGCCTGACGTGCGGCGCGTTCAGCGGCCTGGGCGAGCGGCTCACCGAGAAGGAACAGCCGCTGCTCGTCGGCCTCCGTGCGGCTGGCGGCCGGACCGAGGAGGTCACCATCGAGGGGATGTGCGCCGGGACCCGGGACCAGCTCTATCTGGCGCTCCGGTTGGCGTACCTCGCGCGGCATCTACAACGGAACCCACCGTTTCCGCTCATCCTCGACGACCTGCTGGTGAATTTCGATGACGAACGGGCCGCAGCCGCCCTGGCGGTGTTCGGCGAGTTCTCCCGGCGCACCCAGGTCATCCTGTTCACGCATCATCAGCACCTCCGCGAGTTGGCCCGGTCTGCCGTGCCGACGGAGAGGCTATTCGAGCACGAATTGATCGCGTGAGAGCTGCTGTGGTGGAGCGCGCCGCCCTAACCTGCGTGAGGCCTTTCGCGTACTGATCGGCCTGCCGGCCATAAGCGTGCGGAATCCTGATGAAAAAGAAGACTGCCGTCCACCTCGGGGACCGGGCGGGAGTGGAGGCCCCCCGCAGAGAGAAGCTGAGGCTTGCGGAGGGTCTCTGGTCCACGCGCGCCTTACCCACCGAGCTCGCAGATCACTGGCGGAAGTGGATAGGCAGCCTACGGGCCGGGCGGATTGAGAAGGCCGAACTCTTCCTTGTCGCCACTGGTCCCTCGAAGGCTCCTGACATCCTGGATGGGGAGAACCTCAAGCTGCAACACCGAGTGGGCCACCTCTACTGGGGGCTGTTGGTCGCGGCGAGCATCAGGACGAAGGCGGACCCAGTCCAGGAGCGGGCGACTGGGCTATTTGATCCCCTGTACCCGCGTTGTACCACTCTTGTACCAAATGGGGCCTGACGAGGCCAAACGGGGGCTGACGATTCCAGAAACAAGAAGCCGGTAACCCTCGATTTTTCCGGGCGCTACCGGCCTAATTGATGGTGGGCAGGGGCAGAATTGAACTGCCGACACCGGGATTTTCAGTCCCGTGCTCTACCGACTGAGCTACCTGCCCATCCCAGACATGAGAGCCGACAGCCGGGTACCCACGCGATAGCTTGGGTGGCCGAGAGCCGCCCCAGCGAGCTGTCTGGGGGATCTACCCGGGGGGCTGTTGCGAGGCGAAGAACGAGGGGTACGGTACTGAAATTGCCCCGGAGTGTCAAGGGGAATTGACCCGGCAACTGCTCATCAAGGGGGCAGTCGGACGACGTAGGTCCCCGCGAGCTTGTCGTGCAGGCCCTGCTTTTTCCGAGAGAAGGCGATCATGAGAAACCCCATTCCAAAGGGGAGCGCGCCGACCCCCTGCGCCAGCCAGCGCACGAGGGCCCGGGCATAGCCGACCTCTTGCCCGGTGACCCGGATGATTTTCAGCCCCAACAGCATTTTCCCAGGCGTCTGTCCGCGCCATCCAACGAACAGGGTGAAGTAGCACAGGTGGATGAGGAGGGTGAGAAGCGCCATGGCCCGCGTCTCAATCGAATCCAGGGCCGCCTCGGGGGCCGAGGAGAAAGCTCCGCCGATCTGCGCGGCCGTCCAGACCAGGATTCCACCTGCGCCGCAGAGCGCTACGACGAGGGCGATATCCCCCAGGAATGCCACGCCTCGCAACCAGAACCCGGCCCTGGGCAAGGCGCCGGGGTCGGTCGCCGGAGGCTCATCGAGTGAGGCGTCCCGCTGGTCGCCGGGACGGCCGGGCTCTCCCGATGATGCTGCTGCCTCTGGAGGCGGTCCCGTCGCCCCGGTTACGGCCGGTGGAGCAAGGTCGGCAGAACGAAGGGGCGGCGCGGGGAGCGTTGTGATGGCAACGCCGCCCTCCTGTCTCTCCCGCCGGGGGAGTTCCGCGCCACATCGCTTGCAGGCGGGGAGGTGGTCGAAGCTGACGAAGCCGCAGGCAGGGCAACGCATGGGATCCTCACCAGGGGCGACCGTGATACGATCATTCTAGGCGGCGCAACGAGCACGGGTCAAGGCGAAGCCGCGTCCCTTGCAGGGCGCCGGCGTCTTGACCCCTCCTGTGGCGGGGTGGTACATTTTTTCTTGCCTGTATCAAACCTGTGGCCATGGGGCGCTCGGCCCCCACGATGTCGTGACACCCGATGGGGAATCCCGTTTCACTCCACGATGAGCCGACCACCGGAGGGTCCACCCCCGCCGGTGAGTGGCTGCTGACGGAGGAGGAGCGCCGCTCGCTTTGCTCCACGCGTCGCTTTTTCCACTTGGGTCTAGCGGCTGCCGCCGTCTTCACCCTCGCCCTGGCGGCCTGGATCGTGTGGTTCGGTGCCGGGCAGTACCGGGGCGCAATGGTCCGGGCTGCCCTGGCTCTCGCCTTCGCGGGGCTCCTCGCCGCGGCCGGCTGGTGTGCCGGTCGGGCACGGATCATCGGGCGGGACATCCGGAATGGCAGGGTGGATGCCCGCTGGGGCCGGGTCACCCGGATCTTTCGTCGCCTGCGCGTGGCCGAGATTGAAGGGGTCCTGTTCCCGCTGCAGATCACACCCGTCCCGAACCTGCGGCCGGGAGAACGGGTGCGGGTCCGGTTCGCGCCACGGTCCCGGATCGCTTTCGGGATCCGGACCCTCCGTGATGTGGTCGCGGCCGAGCGGCTGGCCGGACGATCCCCGTGTCCTGGTGTCCTGGCGGCCCTGGGAGAAGAACCCACGGCGAGCCCCCGACCGGACCCTGGAGCGGCCGGCCCTGGAAGTGTATGACGCTTGGGACTAGATTATGGGGTAGGGTGATTTGGGCCGCCGTCGGCCGGCTTGCCAAGGAAGGCCGGAAGGAGGGAGTCCCATGCCGACCTACGAATTCCTGTGCGCGAAGTGCCAAAAGGAGTTCTCGGTGACGATGACGATCCGGGAACGGGAAGAGAAGAAACCCACGTGCCCGACCTGCGGCTCCGCCGACCTTGAACCCCTCATGGCCGGTTTCTTCGCGAAAACCTCGCGGAAGAGCTGAACCGGGTACCATCCGGGGGCGCCCCCGGAGCCCCCGGCCCGGCTCACGCAC
>JACQVO010000237.1 GCA_016209725.1 Candidatus Methylomirabilota bacterium
CCGTTCGCCCTGAGCCTGTCGAAGGACGAACGGTCGCTCAGGACAGGCCTGTCGAAGGGTGCGAAATCCGGGCTTCGACAAGCATGTCCTGAGCCGAGTCGAAGGGCTCAGCCCGAACGGGCTCCCTGTAAAGCCATTTCTGAGTCAGTACACTAGAACGACGAGCGCCAGGATCCCCCGACCGGGCTCGGCAGAGGCGCCGGCCCGATGGCGGGCCCCTTGGCGAGGCCTCGGATGGCGGCGGCCAGCCTGTCGGCCAGGATGGTGCGGAGTCCTTGCCGGGGTACCGGGGACCCCCGGTCCCACCATTCGGGCCACCGGTTTTCCTCGTCGGGCTCCTGATCTCGTCGCATCAGATACCGAATCTCCAGCCACCCGATCAATGCCGCCAGGGACAGAAGACCCCCCCATACTGCCCAGTCTGCGGTTGTCATAGCCCTCCCTCCCCCGGGCACACCTCCAGCCCGGCTGAGGCAAAGATACGCTCCGCGGGCGGATGGGTCTGTCCCGAGGGTAACAATGTCTCTGGCGAATTGTGGCCAAGGGGGACAGCCAGAGCGTCTCTTCCCCTTTTCCTCATTGACAGCCCTGGGCCGATTCAGTACCGTGGCCTCCGCTGAATGCGCTTCGTGGTCCGGAAACCAGCAGGCCGCCATCTCGACGCAATGGGAATTTTTCCATTGAAGCAGAATTCGCCATGAACCGGCCCCCTCCTCCCGCTCATTTCCCCGCCCGCATCAGCCGTCGGCTGAGCCTGGCCCTGAGCGTTATCATCGCCACGGTTCTGCTGGTCGGGGGGATCTCCCTTGTCCTCGCCGTGCGGATCTTCCGGATCAACGAGGCGGTGGACCAGCAAAATGCCCACATCCGGATCACCGACCAGATCCACACCACGTTCCACCACATCATCTTCGAGCTTCACCAGATGCACGCCCTGGGATGGTCCGATCGGAAGGGGGACGTCCAGGCGCTGGGCGAGGAGCTCACGCGCCACCTGGTGACGTTCCGGGATCTGCATCGGGCAGAGGAGGGCTTTCCGGAAGAGCAGCGGGAACTCGCCCTGTTCGCCGACCTGCGGGGGCTGGCGGGAGAGCTGCGAGCGCTCACCGACCGCATGCTGGCACCGCCCGGCGCCACCTGGCGTCTCGGCCCAATGGATCTCGCCCACCTGAACGTCGCCTCCCACCAGGTCACAAGAAAGTCGGAGGATCTCAACACCATCCACCGGGTCAAAGTCACGCGGCTGCTCCAGACCAGCCAGGGTATGATGCGCACCATCGTGGCCCTCTACGTGGCCTTCATCCTGGTCGGCGGCGCGCTCATCGCCGTGGCCAGCATCGCCTTCAGCCGGGGTATTGCCGCCCCCCTGCGGACGCTGGCGGATGCCGCCCTGGGGATTGCCGAAGGCCGCCTGGATGAGCGGGTTCCGGTCCGCTCCCCCAATGAGATCGGCCAGCTCTCGCATGCCTTCAACGTCATGGCCGACCGGCTGCAGGATCACGAACGGGATCTGCAGGCCGCCCACGACCAGTTGGAACAGAAGGTCCGCGAGACCCAGGCCCTGTACCGGATCGGCACCGAGATCTCGGCCCTCCACGAGCTGGATCGGATCCTGCAATCCGTGGTGGCGAAGGCTCGGGAGCTTCTCCGCAGCGAAGCCGCCGCCCTCTGCATGTTCACGCCGGAGCATGACGAACTGGTCGCCCTGGCCACCAGCGGTCCCGTCGAGGCCTTCCGATCGGAGGGCCCTCCTGCCAGCCGGAATCTGCCGGCCGGACGAACAACGGTGACCCCAGGTGATCTGGATGCGCACATTCCGCGCTGCACAGTCATGCAGCCGGAATTCCTCCGGGCCCATCTGGCCGCGCCGTTGCACCGGGGGGATTCGGTCATCGGGGTGATCTGCGTCTGCAGCCGGGAGACCCGGGTGTTTACCGCGGAGGAGACGGAACTCCTCACCGGTCTGGCCACGCAGGCGGCCATCGCCATCGAGAAGGCCCGACTGTATGAAGAGGTCCGCAGTCTGGCCACCCTGGAGGAACGGGAACGCATCGCCCGGGAGATGCATGACGGCCTGGCCCAGGCGCTGGGCCTGCTTCACATGAAGCTGCGCGGGGCCCAGGAGCAGCCGGCGTCGGGCGACCCCGCACGGATCGCCGACGCCCTCAACGAGATGACGGCCATCACCGACCGCGCCTACGAGGAGGTCCGCCAGTCCATCTTCGGGCTCCGCACCATGGTCTCCCGCGGCCTGGGGCTGATTCCTACCCTGACCGAGTACCTCCACGAATTCAGCGCCCAGAACGGGATCGCCGTGGAGCTCCAGGTGGCCGAGGGCCGCCCCATCCACCTCTCGCCCGCCTCGGAGGTTCAACTCATCCGCATCATCCAGGAGGCACTGGCGAACGTACGCAAGCACGCAGAGGCGGGACACGCCTGGGTGCGCCTCCAACGGCAGGACCCCTGGGTGCGGGTGACCATCCAGGACGACGGGCGCGGCTTCGAGCCGGCGATCCTGGCCTCGCCGGACCGGCTTCACTTCGGCCTCCAGACCATGCGCGAGCGGGCCGAGGGCCTGGGAGGAAAGCTGGAAATTGACACGGCACCCGGTCGCGGCACGCGAATCGTCGGCACGCTGCCGGGGGAGGCCTAGGTCAATGAAAAATTTCAAATTTCAAACTGACAACCGACAATGCAAAACGGAAGACCGAAGAGCGCGTTGGCCGGTTTTTCATTGTCGGTTGTCAATCCGATTGACCCGTTGTCGGTTGTCCGTTGTCGGTTTTTCATTGGGATGGGGTTCATTATGAACCCGATTCGCGTCCTGTTGGTGGACGATCACGCCCTGTTCCGAAAGGGCATCGCCAGCATCCTGGCCGCGGAGCGTGGGTTCGAGGTGGTCGGGGAAGCCGGCGACGGCCTGAAGGCCGTGGAGCGGGCCAAAGAACTCATGCCCGATGTCATCCTCATGGACATTTTCATGCCCGGCGCGAACGGGCTCGAGGCCACGCGGAGGATCAAGGAGGGCTTGCCGTACGTCAAGATCGTGATGCTGACGGTCTCGGAGGAGGACCAGAACCTCTTCGAGGCGATCAAGAGCGGCGCCCAGGGGTACCTCCTGAAGAAGATCGAGCCGCAGGAACTCTTCGCCATGCTGAGAGGGGTCGTCCAGGGGGATGCACCGATCTCCCGCGCCATGGCCGCAAAGATCCTCGGGGAGTTCGCCCACCAGGCGCGTCAGGCAGCCGCGCCGCCCTCGCCGGCTGCGAATCTCAGCCCGCGCGAGAAAGAGGTGCTGGACTTGGTTACCCAGGGCAAGAGCAACAAGGAGATCGCCGCCGCCCTGGCCATCGCCGAAAACACGGTCAAGAATCACCTCAAGAACATCCTGGAGAAACTTCACCTGGAGAACCGGGTGCAGGCCGCCACCTACGCCCTGCGCGAGGGGCTGGTGGAGAAGACGCGGGTGAAGCCCGGCTGACCCCCCGCTTTTGGCCTCTCCCTGCGCTCCCCGGTCCCCGCCGCCGGTGATCCTCCTGCCCTGTTCCCGCGGCTCGCGCCCCGGCCAGACAGCCTGACGCTACTGCTCCGCGCGAGTCTCTCTGGCATGCGCAGAGGGCTGCGCAACCCGCGCATGGCTTTGCGCGCCCGGCCAGATGCCCCTCCCGCCATGATCCGGCGCCCTGGCGCGAATTCACGAGCTTGCGAAGGCGCCGGGCCGCCCGGCACACCTGGAATGGACCTTGCCTGTCCGATTGTGCGACGACGGTGCCCAGGTCGGGAAATCATCTGGCCGTCCGCCGCTGGCGGACAAGGAGGGGAAGTCATGACGTCGAAAGGTGCAGTCGCGGGACGCCCGGGGATCGTGGCATCCGCCCTCGCCGTGGTGGGGATGCTCACCCTCGTCCTGGTCCTTCCGCAGGTGGGAATGGGTCAGGCCGCCGACGAGCGGGTGGTCTACATGTCGTTGATCGAGCCGAAGGGCGGAGTCACGGTGGACAAAGAGCCGTTCCCGGGCACCCAAATGCCCAAGGGCGGGGGCTACGTGCTCAACCCACCAAACCCCCAGGGACGCTGGGAGGTGTCGGTCTACCAGTTCTCCCCCGCCACCGTCGTCGTGAGGCAGGGGGAGCGGGTAACGCTGGAGATGGTCGGGATCAATGGGGCGAAGCACAGCGTGCACATTGACAAATACGTGCCGAATCACGCCGTGGTGAAGCGTGGGGAGATCGGTCGCGTGAAGTTCACGGCGGACACGCCAGGGATCTACAAGATCCACTGCGAGGAGCACCAGCCGAGCATGGAGGGCACCCTCGTCGTGCTGCCCCGCTAAGCGGGTAGGGTGGGGGGGCGCCAGCCCATCGAGCGCGCCCCCCCTCGCTGATGGAAGCGCGGGCAACTCATGGAAGATGATCTGGAGGCGGCGGTCCAGGCACGAGGGCGGCGGATGGCCACTCTTGCGGCCGCCCTGGCACTAACCACGACGATCGCCACGGTGGCGGGGACGACGGACCTACCGCCGGGCGACCCGTCGCGGGGTGAGGCCCTGTATCGGCAGTACTGTACGGTCTGCCACGGCGCGACTGGCGAGGGAGACGGGCCGAATGCGCCCTTCCTGGAGGATGATCGGCCCAGGGACCTGACCGAGGCCCGGTACATGGCTCGTCTCACCGACCGAGACCTCACCGAGGTGATTCGCGGCGGGGGAGGAGGTGTCGGCCGGTCGCGGTTCATGCCGGCCTGGGGCAACACCCTCTCCCCGCAGCAGGTGGGGGACGTCGTCGCGTACACCCGTGCGCTCTCACGCCAGCCGCAGCGGCCGATGGCTCTGCCCGCTGACCCGCCAGCGGCTGCCGGGGCGCGGCTGGTGGCGGAGCTGGGCTGCACCGGGTGCCACCGGATCGGTGATCTTCCGTCCGCGCCCGTCGCGCCGGACCTGAGTCGCCTGGGTGCCAAGCTCCAACGTCCCTGGCTCGATGCGTACCTCCAGCAACCGCACCGGGTCCGGCCCGCCGGGTACGTCCCATTGTCCCGCAGCCGAATGCCGGATTTCCGGCTGTCGCCCCAAGAGTCGAGACAACTGACAGCGTACCTCATCCGCCTGCGGCCGGAGGGGGTGCTGCCTGTCGGGAGTGTGCAGGCACCAGCGGAAGCTGACGGCAGTGCCCTCTTCCAGCGGCTGGCTTGCCGCGCCTGCCACATCTTTGCGGAACGCGGAGGGCAGGCCGCGCCGGATCTGTCGCTCGTTTCGCAGCGCCTCCAGGAGGCTTGGGTGGCGCTGTACCTCTTGGACCCCCAGGCCGCCGATCCCCGGAGCCCGATGCCGCGTCCGGGGATTGCTCCGGGTGAGGCGTCGGTCCTTGCCTCGTATCTCTACGGTGGCGGGCTGCCGCTTGCCGCGGTGAGGACTGACGTGGAGGACGAGGAAGAGGCGACCCGGGGCGTCGCCCTGTTCCGTGAGCTGGCATGTCGGGCATGCCACCGGCGACCGGACGAGGAGCTGCCAGAACGGGTGGGCCCCGACCTCTCCTGCATCGGGGACAAGCTGCAACCGGGATGGCTGGCCGGCTTCCTGCGGCAGCCCCACCCGATCCGCCCGTGGCTCAAGGCCCGGATGCCAACCTTCGGCCTCACCGACGCCGAGGTGGAGCAGGTGACGGCATTCCTGGCAACGCTCAGGGACCAGGGACTTCCCCCGCTCTCCCCACGTCTTCAGGCCGGAGGCGGTGCCTCACCGGACATCCTCCAGGCGGGGGCGAGGCTGGCATCGCGGGAGTACCTCTCCTGCTCGTCGTGCCACCTGGGTGGCGACAGCGCAGCCGAGGGAGCGGAGGAGGAGTGGGCCCCGGACTTGCACCTGGCAGGTCGGCGGCTTCGCCCGGAATGGATCGTGCGCTGGCTTACGGATCCCCAGCGAATCCTCCCGGGGACCAAGATGCCGAGCTTCTTTGCGGACGCGGACTCGGGCCCGAACGACATCCTGGATGGAGAGGAAGATCGTCAGATCCTTGCCCTCCGGGATTTCCTCTTGGCCATCGGGAAAGCCCCGGACAGCCCCGTCCCCTAGGGCTGACGATGCAGGCCCCGCCCCGCCCTGAGGGGCCGGGGGTCAATCCGCCAGTGCGAGACTGCTCATACCCCCCGGACCATTCCTCCCCGGACGGCGCAGACAGTAGGTCTCGGGGCGGGTGCCCCTGGCCCAAAGGGGCTATGGCTGAATGGCCCTTTTTCCCTGTGAAAATGGCACGCATGGGGTCTGGAAAAGCTGGGGATCCTCGCCCATTGTAAGAGGCGCAGGGTCTCAC
>JACQVO010000026.1 GCA_016209725.1 Candidatus Methylomirabilota bacterium
ATGCCGCCGCCCGGCCCGGCCGACCCGCTGCCAGTAGTTCGAAGGCCGCGGTGGCACATTCCGGAGCAGGACCATGTCCAGGGCCCCGATGTCCACGCCGAGCTCCAGCGTCGGCGTGGCAACCAGGCAGTTGACCTTTCCGGGCACTGCCTTAAAGTCGCGCTCGATCACCTCCCGGACCCGGGCGGGGACCTGCGCGGAGTGCTCCTGCGCCCGCAGCATGGAGAACGGCCGCCGCAGCGTCGCCACGTTGTAGTCGGAGGCCGGCGGTTCTTCCCGCCGGAGCGTCCCGCCGCAGTGGTGCGTTGTGCAGACGCCCTGCGGCGTCATCCGCGCATGCGCCCGGTGGCAGATGCCGCACCGGTACCGCTCGAACTGGACCAGGAGGCCGCTCGCCTGGGTCCCCACCTGGAAGAGCCCCGCGCAGCCGGGGAGCGGATTCCCCTTCTGCCCCATCAGCGTGACGGGCACCAGGACCTTCCAGACTTCCGTCAGGCGCTGCCACAGCTCTTCCAGAAAGGCGTTCGACTCGGCCGAGGCGAGGCCCCACTTGGCAACGAATCCCTGGGCCAGCGTCTGCCCCCGGGGGGCGAGCACCTGGGTCACCCAGGTCTCCCGGTCGCTCGGAGCCCGCTCCAGCTTGAGCCCCTTGGGTGGGAAGTCCAGGAACGGCAGGTAGCCGCGCTGGACCTCCTCGGCGCTGTCGTGCCAATACTTGCTGAAAATCGGCGCCTGGGGATCGTACAGGTAGCGGCCCCGCCGCCACACGTCCAGGAGCGCCGCGATCCCGTCGGCGACCGCCTCCTCGGGCAAGTGGTGGCGCTCCGCCCAGGTCCGGATCATGGGATCATCGGCGGTGATCCCGGCATACACCATCCGGGCCACGCCCCAGGTCTCCAGGCTGTCCCGCTGCTTGAAGGACGTGCCCCACTCCCGCATCAGGGCGATCCGGAGGTAATACTGCAGGGCCTCTTGCAGGCTCTTGCCGAACGCCTCCTGCACCTGGCCGGCGAAGACCTCGGGGCACAGCGCCTGGGCAAGGTCGGGGTCGCCCTTGAAGAGGGCGAGAAGGTGCGCCTGGATGTCGCCCAGGGCCGTGGGCGTCGCCCGCGATTGCAGGAAGTCGTGGATCAGGTGGCGCAGCCGGTAGCGGCGGGCGTGGTCCTGCATCCAGCCCGCCTGGAACGCGGCATCCTGCCGGTTGTCCGTGAAAACCAGGAGCTTCTGCTCCCGCTCGGCCACCGCGTTCACCATGTCCTGCCCCAGGATATGGACGTCCGCCACGGTGACCGCGCGGAGTGGCTTCAACGGCTCAATGATCCGCTCGCCGATCTTCCGACCCTTCTGGGCGCAGGAGGGACAGGTGAGCACCTTCCCGCCGGCCGACCGGCTCAGGATCGAGATGGGGACCAGCCGGTCGGTCCGGCGGCACCGCGGGCCGGCGCAGACCTCCGCGGCCTTCCCGTGAACGGTCCCGCAGTGCCGGCAGAGGAAGAGACCGATCCGCTTCGTCTCGAGCTTCTCCGCCGCCATTCTGGCCTCATCCGGATCGTCGCTCTCTTCCGACAGGAACCGGTCCGTGAAGACGACCCGCTCGCCCTCGTCTTCGGGAACCGCCTCCCAGAGCACGGCCCCCCCTTCGGCGTCTCCCCCGACGGCCTCCCCGGCCTCGATGGCAAAGTTGTGGAGCCAGGTCGTGAAGTAGTGCTGCCCGCAGGTCTTACACGAGAGGACCGGGAAGAAGGCCGCGGCGGCGCGCTCCGGATGCTCCGCCCGGGCCGCCTCGATGGCGAGGTACAGCCGGGGCTCCACCCGGCCGGCCGCATCCAGGAACGTGGCGACCGCCCCCTCCAGGCCCCGGACGAAGTAGTGTACCTTGGGCCGGAGGAGCGGGTTCTCCCCCCGCTCGGCGGCGGCGCCCCGGGCCAGGGTCGCCAGCAGCGCTCCGCGCCCCATGACCGGGTCAGCCACCGGCCGCCCGAGCCGCTTGGCGACCTCCTCCACCGCCTCGTGCAGGCGACGCGGCCGCTCCAGGACCTCGGCCAGCGTCTTCACGTACTCGCTCTGCTTCAAGAAGGCGTGGAGATCCGCCGACCACTCGGTCCCGAGCCGGATCGTCTGGCCGGTGAGATCCCGGACGACGCCAGCAATCTCCGCGGGGCTGCCGCCGTCCGCGATCGCCGCCAGGGCGCGCTCCAGGAGCGCCTCCCCGTCGCCTTGCGGGACGGGCGATAGGTACCGCTGCGCCGGCCACTCCTCTGCGAGGTACTGTTCCTGCACCAGGGCGATCCGGTCCGGCGCGACGCCGAAGAACCGGTGGGCGAAGGCCAGCCCGGCCTCTTCCCCCTCGACGGGGTCCACGATCGTCGCCGACGTCCCGATGCAGAGCACTTCGTCCGGTGCCTTCCCGCAGAAGGCCCGCAGCCGCCGGACGAGGCAGGCCACCTCCGCCCCCACGGCCCCTGTGTAGGTGTGCGCTTCGTCGCAGACCAGGAACCGGAGAGGCGCCCGGACGAACATCCCCAGGTCCTTGCCGCGCGTCAGCAGGATCTCGAGCTGGTTGTAGTTGGTGAGGAGCAGGCGCGGCGGGCGGGCGGCCATCTCCTTCTCGGTCAGCCGCTCCTCCGGCGGCGAGATCACCACGCGCTCGTGGGTCCGGTGGCGCTCGACGTACCGGGCGTACTCCACCTTCCCCTGGCCCGCCTTCATCCGCACCACCTCGCTGCCGATCTCGCCCTCGTCCGCTGCGGTGCTCCCCACGTACATCCCGAAAGAGATCCCCGTCCCCGCCAGCATCCGGCGCAGCCGCCCGAGCTGGTCCACGGCCAGGGCATTCATGGGGTAGATGAGGATCGCCACCACCCCCTCGGGCGCCCCTTCGTCCCGGAGCCGCAAACAGTGGTCCAGGATGGGCACGAGGAACGCCTCGGTCTTGCCGGAACCGGTGCCAGTCGAGACCAGACAGTGGAAATCTTGGCGCACCCGGTCCAGGGTCTCCGCCTGGTGGGCAAACAGGTCGGGATACTCGACGATACCGGGGAGGGCCGGATGGAGGATGCCCGTCGCCACCAACTCCTGGACGCTGGGGCCCATCCGGAAGGCCTTGGCAAGCGAGAGGTAGGGCCCCTTGATGAGGGGCGTGGGCCGGGCGCCGGCACCGCGGATACTCTCCTCGGCCTGCCGCGCCAGCGCCTCGTCGACGATGGGGAAGGCGGTAAGCTGGTAGCGCAGGAACTGCTCGTTGACCGTGCGGGCGAAGGCGATGGGATTGATAGCCATGCCTCAGATCTCCTTGCGATTACCCATTCGGGGGCGCGTCGACCGCTTCTGCTGAGCGGCCCACAAGATCCGTTGGGGGCATATCCTCCCGATCCGCCCACAACATACTTGGACGTGTCCCCCTTGCCAAATACTCCTTGACATTGAGACGCTTCTCGGGGTAATTTTCCCCTTACTTAGGGACTTGGTGCGTTGCCTAATCGGCATCGTCGCGCGTCGAAAGACGGCCAAGTTCCTCTTTCATTTCTCCCCCATCGGGATCTCCTGCTGCGGCTCTGTCATGCCTTCCTCCAGCCGACCGACATCAAGACGCTCCGGCGGTATCTGTTGGAACCCCCACAGCAAGAGATTGCGATCTGGGTCCTGATAGTTGTGGGTCAGGGCACGGAACCCCTGGAAGAACTCCTCCAGATGCCCCCGTCTTCCGATGTACCGCTGATTGACACAGTACACCACCACATCGGCGATTTGCATCGGCGGCGTGACCATCGAATCGCAGAAGAATGGCGTGGGCAGAACATTCGCGTAGTGGGTACCGTGGAAGTGCCGGACCATGAAGTTGGTGAAACTGACCGCCACCCGCTTGTTGGTTTCATGCTCGATGCTGTCAAAGAACATCGTGGCAATCTGATCGGGATACTTCTCTTCCAGCAGGGTATGCACCCGCCACAGAACGCCGCGGTAGAGGTTCGGCAGGTAGTCGCTCTGGCTGGCCAGCGTGATAGACCCGTCTTGAACCACCGCGAAAGGGGTCACCTCGTGTTCCTTGCAGAGAAAGATGAGCTGCCGGATGAACTCCCGATTCTTGGGCATCTCGATGGCCCGCTCTGAGAGCAGCAGCCTGCCCTTGAACTCGACGGCATATGGCTCGGGATTCTTGAAGAAGTGGCGGCGCAGCTTGTAGAGATCGCGCTCGAGATCCCGGTACCCCTTCGCGCTTACGACCGCGGCGGCGATCGTTGTCTTCGCATTCGGGGCGCCTTCCGGACTGTAAAACTCTCATCCACGAACACCAGCATTGGCCGCCCCCTTTCGTTGGATTGTCTGGTGTGCGTCATTGCCAGCCGCGCAAGAGGATGTCCTCCCTCGATCGCAAGCTCAGACCTCTGGCGGAAACCCGGATTCGGCCAACCGACTTTGTCATTTGCGCTCACACGGGTAATTCTCTTACCCTCTTGAGACCAAATCGACAAGCGCGACACTTGCCAAAGGCTCTCCCATCGGGGCCCGCACCAGTCAAGCCGCCCCCCGCACGACGCCTTCAAGGTCAATGAAGTTCGCCCCCGCCAACCCCCGATACCGCTCGGGATGGCACGTCAGGATGAGCAGTTGCACGCGCTGAGCGGCTTCTTCGAGAACACCCATGACCCGGGCGAGCCGCCCGGCGTCGGTCGCGGTCAGCACATCGTCCAGGACGACCAGTTGCCGCTCGCCCCTCGCCAACACGTCTGCTAGGGCCAACCGCGTGGCGAGGTAGATCTGTTCGCGCTCGCCGCCGGAGACTTGCTCGACCGACACCG
>JACQVO010000234.1 GCA_016209725.1 Candidatus Methylomirabilota bacterium
CATTGTCGTGAGCCCAACCGAACGGCTTCGACAAGCTCAGCCCGAACGGACTCTCTGTAAAGCCAATTCTGGGTTAGTACACTAGAAGCAGCGCCCCGCGTATCGGAGGTCTGGCGACCTCGGTGGTGGCCATCGCGACGGCCAAGCCAAGGAGCAGTTTCCGTGGCGGCGCGCAGCGGGGTACCGCGCGCTCGGCCAGGCGCGGTCAAAAAGCTGTTTCTGGACCCATCACAAGGAACCCAAGACGTTGCGATAGATTCGCGCAATGTGGGCCCATAAGCACTTGACGCGTGGTTGACATTGTTACGCGATGGCTATGCTCCGACTCCAAGAGCGGCCAACGCATCTGCCAGCATGGCTGAGGAATCGCAAGTACGGGATCTGACGGCCGACCTTCTCCGGCAGCTCGATGAGGCTCGGATAGAATGTGCCAGACTGCGCGAGGAGAATGCTAGCCTACGTTGTGCGCTGAACCTTCCTGACACCGCCGGAGGCCTGACAGTCCGCGAACCCGCCCCGCAGCTCTTCCCGCCAGCCGATCCCCTTCCACAAGTCACCAATGGCTCATCCGCGAAAAACAAAATCGCCTTCTTCCGGACACTCTTCCGTGGGCGAGAGGACGTGTATCCCGTCCTCTGGATCAACGAACTAACCGGCCGGAAGGGGTACGCGCCGGCACGAAAGCCGTCTGCTGCCTTCAGGGCGAATCCGCAGAAGGAAGGACGGAAGGATCCGAAGGACTATCTGCCTCTCACTGATGAGGTTGTTGCGGCCCATCTATCGGGCGAGAAGACGATCGGTGTGTACCCGCTCCTCCGGGATGATACGTGCCGGTTTCTGGCCTGTGATTTCGACAAAGATGGATGGGCTCTGGACGCCCTGGAGTTCATCGCGGTCTGCGCACGATATGGAATCCCGGCATATCTGGAAAGGTCCAGGTCCGGGAACGGCGGCCATGTGTGGATCTTCTTCTCGGCTGCGGTGCCGGCAACCTGGGCAAGGCGGACGGGGGCCTTCCTGCTCCGGGAGACGATGACTGCTCGCGCGGAGATGGATCTGGCCAGCTATGACCGCTTCTTCCCCAATCAAGACTTTCTGCCAAAGGGTGGCTTCGGCAATCTGATTGCGCTGCCGCTCCAAAAGAAATGCCGGGCTTTGGGGAACACGGAATTCCTCGATCCCGAGCTTCGCCCCTGGTCTGATCAGTGGGCGTTTTTCAGCCAAATCAAACGGCTCACTCCGTCACAGGTGGAGGCTTTCCTCGTTGGGGTCTCGGAATCAGGAGTGGCCGTCGGCCCCGGCTCAGTTGGCATGGGGCCCGTTCCGAGACAGGAGGAGCGCCGCCCACCTCCGCGCATTGCGTGTACTTTGAGCGCTGGAATCAGCGTCGAGAAGTCCGGTCTGCCTCCATCGCTGCTCTCCTCGATCAAGCACCTGGCGTGCCTGCACAACCCTGCGTTTTACGAGAGGCAGAGGCTCCGACTTTCGACCCATCGCATACCGCGTTTCATCAAGTGTTACGAAGAAGACCTCAGCCACATTCACCTCCCGCGAGGCGTCCTGACTGGTCTTGCGGAGGCGGTAGAAAAGGCGGGAAGTAAGCTGGCCATCGTGGATCGGCGGGGTTCCCCGAAGCGGGTAGAAATGGGGTTCAAGGGAGAGCTCACTGACCTCCAGGAGCAGGCAGCCTGCCAGTTGCTGTGCCATGAACAGGGGGTGCTGGTTGCGCCGCCCGGCACCGGGAAGACCGTCATCGGGTGCTGCGTGATTTCCGCAAGAAAAGTGCCCACATTGGTCTTGCTGCATAGGAAGCCCCTGCTCGAACAATGGCGGCTACAGCTCATAAGTTTGCTTGGGCTCCCATCGCGCGACATCGGTCAAGTTGGGTCCGGCAGGCATAAGAGGACGACGGTGATTGACCTTGCGATGATTCAAAGCCTGAGGGAAATGGAGAATGCGGGGCAATTCTTCGGGGACTACGGCCTGATCGTCGTGGACGAGTGCCACCATTTACCTGCGTTCTCGTTCGAGGCGGTGGTCAGACGAGCCCCCGTTCGATACTTCCTGGGGCTTACCGCGACGCCGTACCGCAGGGATGGGCTCCAGGAAATCATGACCATGCAATGTGGTCCCATTCGGCATACCATGACGATCCGTCAGGCGGGCGCGATAAGCGGACTTGGTCTCGAGCTTGTCGTTCGTGAGACAGCTTTGGCACTTCACGGTACCGAGGGAGTATCCATCCAGGAGGTCTTTCGCGCGTTGACCAAGGACGACCAACGGACCAGCGGGATCTGCAGGGACATTCTTGAGGCCCTGGCGTCCGGCAGGCGATGTCTGATCCTGAGCGAGAGGAAAGAACATTGCCGAGCCTTCGAGGAGCGGCTGAAGGCTGTTGGTCATCTCCCAATTCTTCTGGAAGGGGGACTATCCAAGAGAAAACGCGAGGAGCGAATGGGGAGCGTCAGGGCCGGAGCTGCTGGTGAATCTATGGGTCCGGGCGGGGCGGGACGGGAGGGAGCGCCCTTGGTTGTTGTCGCTACCGGACAGTACCTTGGCGAAGGCTTCGACTGTCCCCAGATTGACACGCTCTTTCTGACCTTCCCAATTTCCTTTAAGGGGAAGCTGATCCAATATGTGGGGCGCGCAATGCGAACCGCCGAAGGGAAAAGCGAGGTGCGAGTATATGATTATGCCGACCTGCACGTGCCGGTGTTGAAGAGGATGCACGAGAGAAGGCTCAAGACCTACCAGCGGCTCGGGTTTGCTCGGATGGAAGATCGTGGGCTATTCATCGGGGGGTAGACGAATAAATTTCAGCTCAGCCAGCCTGACTGGGGCATTCAACTTGCGGCTAGCTCGGCCGCCTTGATCCGAGAGCGCGCCGGCTCTACCTGTTTGATTTTCGTGTAAACAAGTTGTGTCAATGGCCCCTTCCTCCAGAACAGCCGCAGGACCCTGCCGTGCCCGGGTCGTCCGCGAGGGCATTTAGGCAACCGGGTGAAATGCCCCCGTGGGCTGGCCGGACGGAGCCCCGCCTTCAACGAGACCGATCGTATGGAGAGCGGACATCCAGACCGGGGATGACCTGGAAGTGGGCCGTGTTGAACGTGTAAAGTGGGGCACCGAGCCGGATGGCGATGGCGGCGATGAGGACATCCGTGTCCAGGAGGGCTTCAACCGCCGGCACGTCCTCGCCTTTCGGCCGCTCCCCGGAGGGCTCGCGCAAACTCCACGCTGTCAGTGATGTCGGTCCGGTCCCCCCACAATCCGACGAGCCCCGACTGCAGGAGATCGCCCAATGTCCAAGCCTGGCCTGGTCTCTCCCCGGCGAGCGCCGTGACCACAACCTCGGCAGGTCCGGTTGGGATGTCGGGAGGAACGTCCACGACCAAACGGCGATTCTCAGGGATCGTCGTCTTGATTGACACCGTTTTCACGCGATTTTCCTCCTACCCTCTAGATTGAACCACAAATGCTTCGAGCCCGGAGCGCCCACCCATCGAACTGATCGCCGGGGACTACCAGGGCGACCGTCTCGGCTAAGTGCCTATCGGCCGTCTACCATCTTCCCCTGCCTCCGCGACCATCCTTGTCTTTTGCAGTATGAAAAAGTGTCTGCGAGTACAAGACCGGAAAGGCACACCAACTCTCGAGGGCGCCGAAATTCTTCCCATGCGGGGAACGGTATCAGGGGCGGGAGCGGACGTCAAGCTGGAGTTGCACGCTCGCAGGGCCGGGTAACGCCGGCCCGGGGGCTCCTCATGGCAGGCCGGGGTTTATCCTGAGCTTGCCGAAGGACGGGACTCGGGGCAGGTCCCCCGGGGCACGTGCCAAACTGCTTCCCACGGCGAGGGCAATATGAGGGCTGGGGTGGGGGCCAAGGGGCAAGACAGAATCGGGTGGATTCTGAGGCAAATGGAGGCGCCGTCGGGACAGATCGCAGGCGTCCTGGTCCGGCACGGCCTCACGGCACAGCAGCGCTCGCCTGCTCCAGATAGTCAATCACGTCCCGGCGGTCGTCGGCATCGGGCAGGCCCGCCATCCCCATCGTTGTCCCGGGGACAACGCGTTCCGGATCGGCGAGGAACGCGTCGAGCGTCGCCCGCGTCCACACCAGCCCGTGAGCGGCTCCGGCCTCGATCATGGCGGGCGAGAATTCGAAGCCCGGCAACGCGCCCGCGCGCCGGCCGAGCACGCCGCGCAGGTTCGGGCCTGGGAGCTTGTCCTCGCCGGCGATTACGGAGTGGCAGGCGTAGCAGCGTTGAAACACGCGCTCGCCGCGCCCGGGGACGGGGGGCGCTCCGGATTGAGACGCCAAGATCAGGGCGAAAACGATGAGGGACAGCGCGCCCGCCCCCGTCATCTCGCTCGATAAACGACGAGCCGGTCGGCGCCGGACTCCGGCGCCCAGACCTCGCCCGGCCGGCCGAGGATCTGGCGCACGTTGGCCCCGCGGCGGTCGCTCGGGAACGCCTCGAACTTCTCCGCCTTGGGGTCGAAGCGGACCATGGCGTTGGCCCCCCAGTCGCTCACCCACACCATGTCCTTGTCGTCCACATAGACGGCGTAGGCGCGCGGCCGGTCGCCGGGCAGCTTCCAGGTCCGCCAGGTCCCGGTTCGGGGGTCGTAGCGGCTGACGTTCCCAGAGTTCCATTCGCTGACCCAGATGTGGCCTTGGGAGTCCGACCACACGCGCCGCGCGCCCTGGTCCTTGGTCGGCGGCTCCAGGATCGTGGCGGCGCCGGTGTCGAGGTCCACGCGCGCGATGTGGCTGCCGGCGAGCGAGGCGTAATAGACGGCACCGTCCGGCGTCGTCGCAATACCGTAGGGGCCGCGGCCGCGCGGCGCGTCCCAGACCTGCATCCCGCCGGTCTTCGGGTCGAGCCGGCCGTAGACGCCGCTCTGGCCGGTGAACCAGATGCGGCCGCGCTTGTCGAAGGTCGCGGTGTTGAGGTTGACGTAGCCGCGCGCTTCCGGCAGAGGCCACCGCTTCACCCCGCGCGTCTGCGGATCCACGCGGACGATAGCGTTGGTGCCGCCCTCCGTGACCCACGGCGCGCCGTCGGGGCCCATGATCACGCCGTGCGGGGCCGCCCCCGGGCCGAGCCGGATAAGATCCACCTTGCCGGTTGCAGGGTCGAGGCGGCCGAGATGGCCGCTCCGCTGGGCCGTGTACCAGGCGATACCATCGGCGCCGACGGCGACGTCGTGTGGGGAGCCGCCACCGTTCGGTAGGGTATAGGCCTGAACGGAGACTTCGGCGTGCGCGGCAGGTGTCGCCAGGAGCAGCGCGACGACGAACGCGAACAGCGAGCGGCGCATGGCGACCTCCCCTTCGGACTCGATCGACTCTGGCATTATGAGCCGCCTGCGCGCCGCTGGCGAGCCCGGTGGAGGCGCGGGGACGGCCCGGCCAGGGAAGAACTGCAGCGAAAAAACCGGCGTGGCGGGACGGTACCAGCGGAGGCAGGGGCTGTCAAGCGGAATGCGGGTCGTCTCGGAGGGGCACAATCACAGTGGACTCTCGTACTGACTGGACAGGGGCACCGTCCAGCCGGCGACGACCAGGGCCAAAAGCAGAAGTGACACGGTACCTCAGATGGCGGGGTGCAGGGCATACGAGCACCCCGTCGGAGCCGGCCAGGAGGGCCGGGCAAACGCACGGGCCGCAGCATGACGCGAACGAGGCAGCCTCGCAAGGGACCCCCGTCGGGGCTGGCTGGCAGAGACGGGGATGGGGGTGGCGACTCGCGCGGAATTCGAGGGAGCCTGGTATCGCTGCGCCCGGATAACGGGAGGGGCCAGCGGACCCACCGGGGTACGGTCGGCGGCACGGGCGGACAGCACGCCAGGGAAAGTAGGGAAGGTCTCGCGGGTTGCCTCGGCGCTCCCGCACAGCGAAGGCGGGGCCTATAAGCGAGGAGGACTCGTGAAGGGGCCCCGTGCCGGCGAGACGGACGGATGGGGTCGGAGTAAGCAGCGATGGACCGAGACAGCAGAACTCGGACCGGAGCCAATCCGCCTGTGGCGGACTGGGGTCAGCGGCGCGTCCCGCGGTGACGGTCCCTCCGGATTGCCCTGCGGGGTTGGGCACCGGAGTCCCGTGGATCACGTAGGCGGGGGGTGCGCGAAGGATCACGGCAAACCCGCCCAAGCCGGAGGACCTGCTGGGAGCCGGCTTCACCTCCCGCCGACCGGGGCAGGCCGGGTCTGACAGGCTGGCCTTGAAGCCGTCCTGGGGAAAACCCACCGTACGGCAGTGTGGCCAGAAAAGGCTGGCGTGTTCAGTGGGAGACAGTCCCACCGAGGTAAAAGTCAGGAGCCTCGTAGCTGGACGGCAGGGCGTAGGGTGACCCAAACCCTGAAGCCCGTCGACAAACCCATCGTTGGAATGGGGAGCGAGTCATTGGGCCGTACCGAAAGTGAACGCACGGATGGCCTCGAAAGGGGGAAGCTCCGGCGAGCCGAGCCCGCTTCCGTAGGGCAGAAGGCAGCATGGATCGTCGCAGCCTGGCTAACGCGGCGCGTCACTCCGGCAGGGTGATAGCGACGGCACGATGACAAGGACGCGTCGAGCAACTGGATAAGCCCGCCTCGTCCCACCGCGAAAGCGGCGGAGCAAGGTACGCCCTATAACCACTACACCTGGGAAGGGGGCGGAAGGCGAGAGGGTGGCGGAGGGGCCCGCGGTAGCGACGAAGGGGGGAAATGCCACTGGAGCGACGGGGCCCTGCTGCTCGGCAAGGCCTTCGCCAACACGGAAGGCAGGGGCGACCGGGTGATGGCGCCCCTCAGTCTGCAGGACCTGAGGCGGAGGCTCTACGTCATGGCGAAGGCCGACACGACGAAGCGGGTTTGCGACCTGTACGGCTACGTGGGCGCGCGGGAGACGTTATGCGCCGGGTACGACCTCGCCAAGCGCAACAACGGGGCGCCGGGTATCGACGGGGTTACGTTCGAGGCGGACTTTCACGACGGCTCGTACGGCTATCGACCCCAGCGGTCGGCGCAGGGGGCGGTGGCGCGGGTGGCCGAGGCCATCACGAAGAACAAGACGCGGGTGAGTGATCTTGATCTCGCGGCCTACTTCGACACCGGGCGGCACGACCTGCTCTCGGGAAGCTAGCGCGCCGGGGTTCAGGACGACGAGTACGCGCGCTTCGCCGACGACTTGGTGATCCTCGTGGATGGCGACCGTCGTCACAGGCGTCTGGCTTTTTGGGCTTCGACTTTCGGCGCGTCCGCTCGGTGCGGGGCGTCTGGAGGCCGCGGGGCACGCCGCAGCAGAAGAAGCGGCGGGCGGTGCTGGAGAAGCTCAAGGAGGTGGTCCAGCGCTATCAGTCCCAGCCGATCGGGCGGGTGATCGAGCAGATCAATCCGATTCTGAGAGGTTGGGGCAATTACTTCCGCATCGGGCACGCGGCACGGTGCTTCATCTTCGTGCAGGCCTGGGTCGAGCGGAAGGTGCGGCGCCATATGATGCGGGCGAGGAAGCGCTCGGGCTTCGGCTGGAAACGGTGGAGGAGGACGTGAATCTACGAGCCCCTGAGTCTGTTGGCCGACTACCGGTACGTGGTCCTGGACCTGGAAGGCTACCGCCCGGGCGGCCGCCCGAAGCCCTGATTGGAGCCCGGGCTCTTCGCGTCGCTGTTTCCACCTCCCTTGAACTCCCGTCTGCAAACCAAACCCAAACACCCTTCCTACATCTCATCCAGTGCAACACGGCATGAGGCCCCTCGATCGGTTCTTGCGGCACGAGATCACCTCTGCTATAAGGGGCGACACCCTTCGGGGTTCTCCATCCACCGGCCGACCCGACGAGACCTCCAGGAGGTTCGCCCATGTCCCAATCGCCCGCAGTGTGGACGCTGCTGACGGCTGCCCGACTGCTGGATGGCAGCGGAGAGCCGCCGCTTGAGGGAGCGGCCTTGCTGATCGAAGACGGGCGGATTGCCCATATCGGTCCTCGGTCAGACGTCCGCGCCCCATCCGGCGCGCGCGTCCACCAAGTTGACTACGGCGACGCGACGATCCTCCCCGGGTTGGTGGACGCCCATACCCACCTGGTCGCCCCCGGCGATGGCTCGCCCGGTGACGACCTGGCCCTGGAGGGCGAAGACCTGCTCCTGCTGCGTGGGGTCGCGAATGCGCGCACGACCCTACATTCCGGCGTGACGACGGTGCGCGACAACGGCGCCAAGGGCCGGGTCGCGATCTCGCTGCGGGAGGGGATCCGGCGGGGCCTCGTCGCCGGACCGCGCACGGTGATCTGCGGGCGGCCGATCACGATGACCGGCGGCCACATGTACTACTTCGGCTCCGAGGCCGACGGTGTGGACGCCGTGCGCGCGGAGGTTCGGAAACTCCTGAAGGAGGGCGCCGACTACATCAAGATTGTCGCCAGCGGAGGCAGCACTCGGACCTCCGATCCAAGACGCGCATCCTACACGGTGGGGGAGCTGTGGGCCATCACCGATGAGGCCCATCGGCATGGAAAGCTCACCGCGGCGCACTGCTCCTGTGCCCAGTCCATCGAGAATTGCCTCGAGGCGGAGGTGGACATGATCGTCCACTGCGTCTTTGCCGAGCCGGACGGCACGTTCAGCCTGCGCCCGGATTTGGTGGACCGGCTGGTGGCTTCGGGCGCCTGGGTGAACCCGACCCTGTACATCCTGAGGGCTGCGAAGGAATACGTCACGGCCCGGCGGGAGCGGGAAGGCGGTCTGACACACCAACACGAGGCCCTGCTTCAGGGGGCCGGGCGAGAGCTGGAGGTGCGGATGGAGGCCGTCGGGAAGATGATTCGGGCCGGGGTCAAGCTGTGCGCGGGGTCGGACTCCCCCTGGCTCTGGTACGCGCCGGGCGGATTCGTCCATGAGATCGAAATCCTGGCGGAGGCCGGGCTGTCAAACGGTGAGGCCATCGTCTCCGCCACGTCCGGCTCGGCCGAGTCAATCGGGGTCGGCCCCGTGGCAGGGCGGCTCGCCCCGGATCGCCAGGCGGACGTGCTGGTGGTCGCCGGCGACCCGACGCGCGACCTCTCGAGTCTCTGGCAGGTCCTGGACATCTATCAGGCAGGCAGGTGCGTGGAGCGGGGGATCCGCTGACCCTCCGTCACAGGATCGACTCGATGAACGCGCGCAGGCTCTCGTTCCGTGGGGCGGTAAAAATCTGCGCAGTGGGACCCTCCTCGGCAATCTGCCCTTCGTGGATGAAGAGCACCCGGTCGGCGACCCGGCGTGCGAAGCCCATCTCGTGGGTGACCACGACCATGGTCATGCCACCCTCGGCGAGGTCCTGCATTACCTTCAACACCTCGCCTACCAGCTCGGGGTCGAGGGCGGAGGTCACCTCGTCGAAGAGCATCAGTTTTGGGTTCATGGCCAGGGCACGGGCGATGGCCACCCGCTGCTGTTGGCCGCCGGAGAGCCGGTCGGGATAGGCGTCCAGCTTATCCGAGAGCCCGACGCGGGCGAGCATCTCCTCCGCGATGCTCCGGGCCTCGGCCAGCGGCATCTTCTTGACGATCTTCAGGGCGAGGCTGACGTTCTCGAGGGCCGTGTAGTACGGGAACAGGTTGAAGGACTGGAACACGAAGCCGACTTCCTCGCGGATCTTCCGGACGTGGCGGGAGTGGGCGTCCACCACCTCCCCATCCACCATGATCCGACCCTGCTGGATCGGCTCGAGCCCGTTGATGCACCGGAGGATCGTGGACTTCCCCGACCCGCTCCGACCGATGACCACCACGACCTCCCCCCGGGACACGGTCATGGAGATGCCCTTCAGCACGTGCAGGTTCCCGAACCACTTGTGGACATCTTCCAGCTCAAGCATGGCGCTTCAGGCGGATCTCCAGTCTCTGGGACGCGAGAGACAAGGGATAGTTAATCCCGAAGTAGATCGCCCCAACCAAAGTGAACACCAGCATGGTTGCGTACGTTGACTGGGAGATGATGTACCCGGCCCGCGTCAGCTCCACGTAGCCCACGACGTATGCCAGGGACGTCCCCTTGACGAGCTGCACCAGGAACCCCACCGACGGCGGGATCATGATGCGCACAGCGACCGGGGCCACCACGTAGCGCATGAGCTGACGGTAGCTCATTCCCAGGGACCACCCCGCCTCCCATTGGCCGCGGGAGACGGCCTCGACGCCCGCCCGCACGATCTCCCCCATGTACGCGCCCGTGTAGAGGATCAGGGGGATGCTCACGGCCACGAACCGGGGCAACTCCAGGCCCAGGATCGAGAGGCCGAAGTAGGCGATGAAGATCTGCATGAGGAGTGGGGTTCCCCGGAAGATCTCGACGTATCCCCATCCGATCCACCGCAGCGCCGGAAACCGCCGGGCCGTCCGGATGAGACCGATCAGGAGCGCCACGACCAGTCCGCAGGAAAACGCCATGGCGCACATGGCGATGGTCACCAGGGCGCCCTGCAGCAGGAACAGGACGTCCTTGTACGAGAACGCGACCAAGAGCTCCGGCATCAGAGCTGCCCCCACGCCTCGCGGAACACCTTGTGCCCCGTCAGAGAGAAGAGGAACGAGAACAGCCGCGCCATCAAGAAATAGAGAATGGTGATGAAGAAGAAGATCTCGAAGGTTCGGAACGTTCGGGACTCGAGCATCATTCCGGCATAGGTGAGCTCCTCGGCCGAGATTTGTGAGGCGACGCTGCTCCCCAGCATGGTGGCGATGAACTGGCTGGCCAGGGGAGGCCAGACCACGCGGAGCGTGGGCAGGAGGATCACGTGACGGAATACCTGCCAGTGCGTCATCCCCAACGAGAGACCCGCCTCCGTCTGGCCGCGGTGAATGGATTGGATGCCGGCCCGGATGATCTCCGTGGAATAGGCGCCGCAGTTGATGGTCAGCGTGATGATGGCCACGCTGAAGGCCTCGAGGTTGACGCCAACGACTACCAGGCCGAAGTAGACGTAGAAGAGCTGGACGATGAACGGAGTGTTCCGGATGGCCTCGACATAGGCCGTGGCTGCGCCCCGGAGAAACCGGTGCTTGGAGAGGCGGGCCAGCGCGGCACAGACCGCCACCAGCAACCCGAGCAGGCAGGCGACCCCGGACATCTCAAGTGTTGCCAGGGCGCCCCAGAGGAATTGCGGCAGGTTCCGGAGAGGAACTTCCCAGTGGAATGTGTAGCTCACGGTATTCCGGCTCCCTCTACCCTCGCGGTGAAGAGGGTCGGCATGAGCTCACCCCCGCTCTGGACGCGAGAGGTATGGCGAGGGTCGTCCCTGCCGGTCCCAGACCACCCTCGCCCCGTGTTCTGTCGTGGAAGGATGGAGCCAAGCTCCTACCAGTGCGGGAGGGCCGGAGGCATCTCGACACCGTTCCACTTCTCGAACATTTCGGCAAACTTCCCCTGCCCGCCGTGCCAGTCCATGAACGTGTTCAGCCACTGCAGCCAATCCGGATCGCCGCGGCGGATGCCGATGGCAGCCCAGGAGCGGCTGACGAGCCCTTTGATCTCCATATCCTTGTTGTCTTTAACCTTCTTCAGGGCCAACACCTCGGCGGTCGGCAACACATCCGCTTTCTTCTGCTCGAAGGCGAGCATCGCCACCGGATCATCCTCGTACCGGACGATCTTGGCCTCCGGCGCAAGCCTAGTGATGGCGATGTCCTGGGTCGTCCCACGCGTCACCCCGACCGTCTTTCCCTTGAGGTCCTTGTACGATTTGATGTCCCGGTCCTTCTTCCACCCGAGCAGGACGAGGTTCCAGGAATTGTATGGCTTGGTGAACGCCACCTGCTTCGCGCGCTCAGGCGTATTCCCGAACGTCGCGATGACCAGGTCCACCTTGTTGGTCAGCAGGTAGGGGATCCGGTTCACCGAAGACGTATCCACCCACTCGATTTCGACCTTCAGCTCCTGGGCGACAAGCTTCGCCAGATCAACGTCGAATCCGGCGGGCTTCTTGTCGGCGTCGTAGAATCCGAAAGGTGGTGCGCCCAGGCCGATACCGACATTCAGTTTCCCACGTTTCTGAACTTGGTCCAGCGTGCTCTCTGCGGCGGCGGCCGAGAGGGTCGAGGCCAGTATCAGCAGGAGCCCCAGCGCCGCCATCCATCCCCAACCACGCACCTCTCGTCGCATTGCTTCCCTCCTCGGGGTTCCCCCCGCCCCGCCCTCCCATCGACGTGGAGAGGACGGTGAAAAAGACCATTGACCTCCCTGAGCCTGTATCCCTCGCCCCCTTCCGGTCGTCCTGTGCGCTCCGCGTGCCTGCGCCTATCTCAGGCCTCGGCCAATATCACGAGGGCACACAACGCGGACGCAAGGGATAGTCTTCGCCGGATATCTCTCGCCCTGGTTCTCGTCTGGGTGAAGGCTGATCACCAAGCCTCTGGAGAACTTGGAAGGAAAGCGGAAGGACATCCGAGGGCAGCGTCGGCCGCTCGATCCCGTGGGAAGTCGACCGCCTCCCGTTGGGGTGCCTCCGAAGGGGGAACGCACACGCCGAAGGATATCCAAGGCCTGCTTGCATGTCAAGGCCCGGGCGCGCGTTGGTCTGGCTTTGGAATCCCGAACAGCGGATGCTATAATCGCCGCGAAACGACCGAACCAGTTCGGGACGAATGGCAGGGGAGACCAAATGAAGATCCGGAAGGTGGACCTCATCCATATCGTGTTGTCCATCAAAGAACCCTTCGTCACCGGATGTGGTGTCGTGGGCGATCGGCATGTGATCGTCACCAAGCTCTACGCTGACCAGGGCGTGGGGTTCGGGGAGGTCGATTGTAACTTCGATCCCATCTACAGCTACGAGACGACGGGTACCACCCTTCACATCCTGCGGCAGTGGGTGATCCCGCGCGTGCTGGGGAAGGAAATCTCTGAACCCGCCGAGTTGGTGGCGATGATCGAGGACATCCGAGGTCACAATATGGCCAAGTCAGGCGTGGAGCTCGCGTTTTGGGACGTTTACTCGAAGGTCAAGGGAGAGACTATCGCGAGCCTGCTGGGTGGGGAGCGAAAGGCCATCATCAGCGGGGTGAGCGTCGGCATGCAGGACAGCATCCAGCGGGTCATCGCCGAGTGCGAGGGCTTCTTGGAGAAAGGCTACCAGCGGCTCAAGATCAAAGTCAGGCCGGGGAAGGACGTGGAGGTGATTCGCGCCCTCCGCAGACGATTTCCGGACGTCATGATGATGGCGGATGCGAATTCCTCGTATCGGCTGAATCGGCCCGGCGACATGGACGCGCTCAGAGCCCTGGACGAGTTTAACCTAATGATGATCGAACAGCCCCTTCAGGATGACGATATTGTCTGGCACCGCCACTTGCAGAAGCAGTTGAAGACCCCCATCTGTCTTGATGAGTCGATCCACACTCCCGATGACGCCAAGAAGGCCATCGAGTTGGGGAGCTGTGGGGTGATCAACATCAAGGTCTCACGGGTGGGGGGTCTGATCATGGCCAAGCGGGTCCACGACATCTGTCAGGAGGCGGGCATACCCGTGTGGGTGGGTTCCATGCTGGAGTCGGGCGTTGGGGAGGCCTACAACATTCACTTCGCCACCTTGGAGAACTGCACGTTCCCAGGCGACGTCGCGCCCTCGGATCGCTACTTCACCGACGACATCATCGAGCCGTTGTGCGAGATCCACAAGGACGGCACCATCGACGTGCCTTCGGTTCCCGGCATGGGATTCGCGGTCAACGAGGAGAAGCTGCGGAAGTGCACGGTGGAGACAGTCACCGTGGCTTGAAGATCGATCTTCCTGAGGAGATACGGAGTCGCCTCCGATCTCGAAAAGGGATCCCCCTTTGCCCGGCGGCTCTACGACATCGCGCGCCAGTCCTGGTCGTCCGCGGGACCGTCGCCCGACGGTGGCAGGCAATCGTCGGCATCCCACCCGGGACGGTCTCGCGACTCCCGCCGGTCCCGGATCCATGAGCGGCGCGGTCGCTCCTGGGGAGTCGGGGAGGGGCGACCGGCCTCTCGGTCCGACGGCTGACACCCTCCGAGACCGCCCCTCCCTCTTGATCGGCTACCGGACGCCCGCCTGCAGTTCCTCAAGCAATTTCAGCGAGGCCTCGTGGACGCCGGCGCCGGTCTCCTCCGCCTCGAAGCGCTCGAATTCTTTGCCAAGATGTTCCTGATCCTCGGGGGTCAGGACGTGGTCGGCCAAGGGGAACAGGATGGTGTTCTCCTTGTCAATGTGGGCCCGCAGGAGCTGGATGTACCCGCGCCCGCTCTGGATGATCTGCTGTGTAGCGCTGGGATCCTTCCCCAAACCCGCCGCGCCGTCGGCCATCCCGCGGATGAACGCGCGGCCGGTGTCGTGCTCCGACAGCATCACCGCGATCGGTCCTCCCTGGAGTGGGAAACCGCGGTCCACCATGGTCTTGAACAGCAGGTTTTCCTCCTTGCCGTGGTGGCACTTGTCGGCGAAGGTCCGGAGGAACTCCACCGCCTTCTCGAAGTAGGCCCGGTCCGGAGCGGCGCCGGTCTCCAGTGCGGCGATCTTGCGCTCTAGGGCATCCAGCGCCTGGAGGATGAGGTCGTGCTCGTCCTTGAGGACCTGGGTCGGCGGCCCGGCGTGGGCGTGCTGGTGCGCGTGGCCGTGGCCGCCCCCGCTGGCGTGCCC
Source organism: Candidatus Methylomirabilota bacterium (assembly GCA_016209725.1). GTDB lineage: Bacteria > Methylomirabilota > Methylomirabilia > Methylomirabilales > 2-02-FULL-66-22 > 2-02-FULL-66-22. The sequence continues at coordinate 14,620 of JACQVO010000234.1, forward strand.
GCAGCAGCCCAGCGCCTCGGCAGGCTGCTGGGTGGCTGCGGCCGGAGCGACCCGGCGGATCTCCACCCTCCACACCTCGGGGCCATTCTCCAGGCAGAGCCACTCGAATTGCCCGGTCCGCTCCGCGGCGAACTGATAGTAGAGGGGCTTGGGGTCGTGGTCGTTCACCAGGAGCATCGCCTCGCCCACGGCCAGGGCCTCGAATGTACGAAAGATGGTGGAGTGCTTCTGGGGAATCGGCAGGATACGGGCGTCCACGGTGCCTGCGTAGGTCGTAACCATGTGCGGCTTCCTCCTAAGAAGGGGTTGTCAGCGAACGGTCAATTCGGGGATCGCCTCGGCTGCCGCAACGGCTGCCAGGCGCACTCTCTTGGCGACATCGCGGCTGAACCCCGGGGTTGTCACCGTGCCAAGGGCTTTCAAGATCTCTTCGGCGCTGAGCGTGGAATTCATCATGCCGGGCTCCTCCGTCCTGTGCCCGCCAGGGCCTGCTTGCCATCGGGGGAGATCCTGTCCGGATTCCAGCGGGGTTCCCAGACCACCTCGGCATGGGCCGCGGACACGCCGGCAAGTTGGCGAACGACCCGCTCCACCGCCTGGACGATACTTCCGTGCAAGGGGCAGCCTCGCGTTGTGAGGGTCATGCGGATGGCCACCTCCCCGTCCCGGATCTGCACGTCATAGATGAGACCCAGGTCCACGAGGTTGATTCCGAGCTCCGGATCAAGGATCTGCCGCAGGGCATCGTAGATCCGTTCTTCGGTGACGGGGGGTGTTCCCGTCTGTGTCATGGCATCTCCCTCCGTCGTATCTTCCGCCCCATCAGATCCTCGGCGACAGCCCGGGGACTCGATTCGAGGGCGCGCCTCTCACTTGGCCCTTCGCGATCTGGACCTCGGGAAGCGGGGTCAGGCGCGGGACCAGATGCCGGTAGATCCGGGTCAGGGCCAGGAGGAAAGTCAGGCCGGCCAGGGCCAGGACGATCGTGCCCATCTGGACGAGGAAACCGGATTGGAGAATCAGGCCCGCTACCGTTGTCAGGATGCCTGCGTGGAGAAGCCAGAATTCCATCCGGGGAAACAGCTCGCCAAGAAATTGGGTCGCGGGCGGCACGGGCCGCAGACCGACGAGGTCGCTGTAGCGGTGGTGCCAGATCAGAAAGGGAAGGATCTTGTACATCATCCCGACGATCATGACGGAGACCCAACCCAGGAGAGCCAGGACCCCATACCCGAAGGCCAGACGGGCGCCGAATTCCTCACCCGGGACCCAACCGGTCGCAAGCCAGAGTCCCGCCAAGGTGGCCACCGCCAGGTAGCCCATCGCACTCAGGGCGTGCCGGAGCCCCCAGTCCAACCGGGGTCGCCTGCGCATCCGAAGGATTTCGAGCATCTTCCAAAGGAACAGTCCTACCCCGGCTGCGATCAGCAGGGCGAAGAGAAGGACCCACCCACTCTGTAGCAGGAGCGCCCAGAACAGGCCCATCAGTCCGAGGTTCAAC